>JAYSWI010000415.1:0-1528 GCA_043718125.1 Flavobacteriales bacterium | reverse complement strand
TTTCAACTCAAACCTATTCCATCTGGAACCCAATTGTTGCAGCTCCACGAAGTCATTGGTGCTCTCAATTTTGTAGAAAGATTTATTGTTAGCCAATTTTCTAAATTGTGGAAATTGATAATTCATTTGACCGCAAACAACAAGTTTCTTTGCACCAAATGAAGGTGATTCAAAAAAAATATTTGGAAGAAGTTGTTCAGAAAATGATTGCCCAACATGGACATGATTTTTCGAATGTGATTGTTGTATTGCCAGCCAATAGAACCAAATTATTCTTTAAAAAATACTTGCATGAAACTATTGAGACAGCCTTTTGGGCACCTCAATTTTTGGTAATGCCCGAACTAATACAATGGTTGAGTGACAGAAAAATTAGTTCCAATCTGCATCAAATTTTGTCGCTGTATGATGCGTACTTGAAGGCCGTTGATGGTCCAGAATCATTTGAGAATTTTTGTGATTGGGCGTCTCCAGTACTCAACGATTTTAATGATGTGTTGCTTTACAAAGTGGATAGCAAATCACTATTCGTGAACTTGCGCAACATTGAATACATAGAGCATTGGAGCCTTCATGCAGAAAAATTAAGTCGTACACAAGAACGGTATTTAACCTTTTGGGACGACCTAAGCAAAACATTTTTTGAGCTACAGACAAACACTTCCGTCAATGTATCAGCCACATATTCAGGGTTAACTCATTGGCTTGTATCACAACCCGAATTGATTGCAAAAAAATGTTTAAACAATACATTTTGGTTTGTCGGAATGCCATCATTTAGCCCACTCGAAAATGAATTGATGGGGTTGATAAGTGCAAACGGCAAAGTCCATATTTCGTGGGATGCTGATTCCTATTACATGGATGACGAAATGAACATAGCAGGAAAATTGATAAGAAATTATTCCACCCAGAGCAAAGTCAAAATACCTACCCCCAACCATTTCATTTCCACCGCCAAAACATTTCAATGTAACGAAACCACCACCGCATCTGCAGAAGTTTTTGCATTGGCAGAACACTTAAGAAAACTTTCGCAATTAGCACTCAACGATGCGGTAGTAGTGGTGGCAGACACATCGCTTTTGGAGGCATTGATGACCGCTTTGCCCAAGCTGCCAGTGCCAGTCAACTTGGCTTTGGGCCTTCCATTGAGCGGCCATTCGCTAAACAAATGGTTGGTGGCCCTATTGAAAATAAAAGCCGCACCCGACAAACGCGGAGTACATCACAAAACCTTTCTTGAATGGCTTCAGCTTTCGCACTCTTTTGGATTAGGTGCAGAATTATACACCGCTGCTAGAGGTGAAATTACTAAGCATACTTTGATTTATGTCAGCACCAATCAGTGCAAAAAATTTCTATCCAAAAATGCAAAATCTGCATCTTGGATTTTGCCTTTCGAAACAACTACGCCATACGAATTGTTACAAAATATCAGAACTCTATTTCAGAATCATTTCCAAGAAGCAACTCCACTGAGTCAAATTGCAATTGCAAAATTGTTGAATTGTGTGGATGAGTTGAG
>JAYSWI010000414.1:0-4383 GCA_043718125.1 Flavobacteriales bacterium | reverse complement strand
CTGAAATCGCTGTAGTGTGGGCTTGTATCCGTTCCATCTTCTATCCATTCTGCCGATTCATTGTCGCTTCCAACTGTTTCTTCTCTTGTTACTTTTGTTTTGCCTCCAAATCTAAATTTACCTGTAAGTCCATACTCCAATCCTATTGAGATAGGAAGTTCGGCAACAAAAATATTTACACCAGTGAATAAGCCAAGACCTAAAATACGGGTTGCTGTGGACCTTGTAGTGTTACTTACATCACCACTCTCATACTCCATGTTTTCTATGGTTTTGTCTTTGCCAAGTCCAAGCAATATTTCGCCAGCAGCATATACATCAAGGATGTTAGAGCTGGTGAAGTGTTGTTCCAAACCGATAGCAATACCCAGGTCGCGGCTGATTTCTCTCATCTTGAAATTCTTGATGACCGCATCTGGAATAACAGGGTTGAAATAGCTAGAGTCTGCACCCGCTCCTTTTGATGAGGAGTTGTTCATGGTGTAACGAAGGCCAAGACGAACTACTCTGCTATCGGTCATATAATACTTGTAAGTAAGAAAGTCTCCGCTGCGCAGAAAGTTACCGTTGAACAAAGCAGCAGAAGAGTCTTCGGACATTTCTACAATAGGCACTACAAACTGCAAAGCGGCATCTCCCGATTGGGGGCGAGCGCCAAGTTTGGAATTCATGTCATAATTTTCTCGTGTGGAGAGCTGCGCTATAGAAGCTACTCCCATTGTTAAGCAAAAGCTGGTGATTAGTAATGATTTTTTCATTTTTATAAATTTTGGTTTATCTAACGTGGCGAAAATATATGAATGGGCGTAGCAGAATTGGTTTAGTTCAATTTTTGGCAAAGAAGATTTGCACATCGAATAGTTATTATTCTTATTTCCAATTCGCTTCGATACACCAAAACAAATATTGGTAGAAAATCAATGCCATAAGAATTGCTAATGATTTTTTTTTTGGAACACGGATTAAACGGATTGAACGGATCGGCACGGATTAGAAAAAATGTATTTTCTCGATCACAGAGTTTTGAAATATATATTTCTTCGAACTCAATTTTGTTTGCCACGGAGACACGGAATGAAACGAAATATGCTTGTCCGCAATTGTCCCCAAGAGTTTGGTGAAAGCAGAAATTTCGCAGCAAAGTATTTTGAATAAGGCGTTTGATGGGAAATGGATTACAATGGCTGCAGAGCAGCCAAATATTTATAGCAAATAAAAATCACAAACCTAAATAGCTCTAGAGGAGCGAAATAAAAAGAAACAACAATGTAAAATTCACCACTACTGGCTTCAATTTCTAATTGAATGGTGCATCTATAAATATTTCGCTCTGCTGGTGCTTAAATCAAAACATAAAACGATTGCTGATGGTCTGCATATAAAGCCCAACAACAAACAGCTTGCGCAGCAACACCCCGTCACACAGCACCATCAATCCGAGCGAAGTCGAGAAGTTGAGTTGCAACGTATTGTTTGAGGAATCATCCGGACAAGCATTTTATTTTTACTATCAGAGTAATGTAGTTTCATTCTAATAGAAAAAAGATTATACTTGCTACATATACTGCCAATGAAGGCTTTTCTGAGTTGTATCAACTTTCCAGTTCCCTAGCCAATTGAATCATTTTTATAGCCGTGATAGCAGCCTCGGTTCCTTTGTTGCCCAATGCGCCACCACTGCGCGCTCTCGATTGCTCCACTGTCTTGTCAGTAAGCACACCGAAGATGACGGGTTTTTTGTATTTGAGAGCAACATTTTGAATGCCTTGCGAAGTGGCAGTGCATACAAAATCGAAATGTTTCGTTTCGCCTTGTATTACTGCACCTAGGCATATCACAGCCTCTAATGATTTGTTTTCAAAAAGCAATTGAGCACCTGATGGCAACTCAAAACTTCCGGGTACATGAATAATATGGATGGAATCCAGCATGGCTCCGCAGTCTGTGAGGGTATCCAAACAACCGCGCAGAAGGTTGTCTGTTATCTCCGAGTTCCATTCAGAAACAACAATCCCGATGCGCATGTTGCGGGCATCGGGAAGGTGTGTTTTATCGTATTGTGATAAGTTGGTAGTAGCCATTGGCCTTTTTCAAAACAGTCTTTTATGACTCCATGGCACTTACATAGGCCAATAGTTTTTCTGCTTCAGAATAATCTTGTGTACCTTTCAAATAATTATCTACTATGTATTGTAGCAATGATTTGGCTTTGTCGTTTTTACCTAATTCCAAATATGCTTTGGCAGCCTTCAAACCGTATAGTGGGCCTGTGAAATCTCTGCTGTCGCTTTTGTTAGCACGTTTTGTAGCTTTCTCTAACCATGAGGCACCGTCTTCCACATTGCCTTGCATCACGTACATATCCCCAACATTACCTATAGCCAAAACTCCAACTGCATTGTCATCAAAATCGGCTTTTTTGAAATGTTCTAAAGCCGTAGCATAGTCCGCTTTGTTGTCGCGGAAATAAACCCCACAATAGTAATTGGCGCGCTTTGCGGCTGGTGTGCCGCTAAAGTTTTCGGTAAGTGCCATGTAGCCATCCACACCGTCCTTGCCCATCACAGCCCACTCAAGCGAATCCTTTTCGGCCCAATAGTCCGACACAAAAGCAATGTTATTCGCTTCCATTTGTTTTGGTTTTACATAGAAATATTGAAAGGCGAAAAAGCCTCCAAAAAGCACGGCTATTGCGCCCAAGCCTATGCTTACTGCTTTGCGATTTCTTTCAAAAAAGTTTTCTGTATTGGCTATTACACTTTGAACATCTACAAGTGTCTCTTCCTTTTTATTTTGCTTGGCCATGGTTGAAAAATGAAATTTTAATTTTTAGGGCGGCAAATGTAATTAAACCAACTGTCCGAAAATAGAAGCCTTGAAAAAAAGGACGGAATCACTAGTACCTTCTGCCTTCGGAGCTAGGAATTTGGAAGAATGCCCAGAGGAAAAAACAGAACTGAAAACCTACACTGATGATGAAGCAGTGCTAAATGGATGTAAAATTATTTGCGGTGAATAATTGCTTTAAACTGTTCTGCATGCTCATTATTCTGAAACTCAATGTTTTTGTATTTGTCCAATGCTCTAGGAATGCCACTGCCAAGTCCTATGTACGGTAAAAGGAATTGTGCATTGGAATGGAGAATCGGATTGCTTGGAATGGATTGTCCGTTAATAATATTTTCAATGGTAAGCGAATTGGGAATTTTTCCTGGGCTTACAATTTCAATTCTATTATCAAACATCAAAACCTTAACAGTCGAATTTACATAGTAATCACGATGCACTAAAGAGTTTACCAAAAGTTCTTCTAATGTCACTATTGGTATTTCTAATTCACCCAAACTATTGAAACTGTCTTCCACCTGTATGGATTTCAAATTGCGTTTTACAAATGTCATAGCACATTCAAAAAGTGTTTTCAAATTCCCTTCGTATGGTGGTTGGCTATCTCTGAAATTTGTTCCTGCAATATCATTCCCAACATAATACACACATTGCATCGTGAACATGGGTTTGAATTGCTGCGGACTTTTTCCGAACAATAGTAAACCTGCAAGCGATAAATTATTTCCATCAGAAAATGCCATATTCTTCAACACTGTTGCATAAGGTGCGTTTGCTCCGATTTTGTCTAGTGCTTTTTCAATTCCTAATTTCTTAAAATCTTCAAGGGAGATATCATCGCCTACCATTCTTTTATAGAATTTATTGTAAATAAATTCTTTGAAAATTTGTTCGTCAATATCATTTACTGATGTATTACTTACAAATCCTTCGTCAGCATAAATTTTGTTTGATGACTGAAACATTCTCAAAATTTCTTCGGGTGGTGCTATTCTTTTATCACTTCCTTTTTTTATATAAGAAATTCCTTCGTTGGTGTAATACGGTTTATTAGTGCCTCTCAAAACTTCCACAACCAAAACATATTTACCCTGAACTTTTATTATATCAGTCAATGGAGAAATTGGTGGCTTAATCAATTCAGCACTTGCACTGCCAATCCATTGGTTTATCTTTCTAATCTCATCGGGCGATAGTCCATGCACCTCACCATTTTCAGCAACCCCAATTATCAAAAGTCCTCCAAGAGTATTGGAGAAAGCCACCATTTCCTGTGATAGCTGATTGATGTTTTTGATTGTTGCTTTGAATTGAATCGTGCTTGTTTCAAAGCCACGTTCAATTGCCTGAATAACTTCTAATGTCTCCATACTTCGTAAATTAATTTGTCACGTTTAAAAGCGGCTTCGCCACCTTCCATCATTTCAACAATTTTTTACTGTGTTGCCGCATTTTCAACACTACCAGCGGCTGTTTCAATATTGTGGTAGTTGTCAGAACAAGAAACTATTTGTTCGCAATCGCCAACAGTGGGAA
>JAYSWI010000413.1:0-1536 GCA_043718125.1 Flavobacteriales bacterium | reverse complement strand
TTTCCAACCTTCGGGATTCGCTCTCCAAGCCTTCAATTGCGCCATTTGACTTTCGTTGATGTAGTTAGCATCAAGTGCTTGCTTCACTAGCGTTTCATAATCAGTGAGTGTGAGCAATTTGCATTTGGCAGTTTTGAAATTTTCTTTCGCTTTATCAAAACTATATGTGAAAATGGCCACCATACCTGTCACTTTGGCTTTGGCCTCGCGCAAAGCAGCCACGGCATTTAAACTACTGCCGCCCGTGCTGATCAAATCTTCAATCACCACCACACTTTGTCCACTTTCCAGATTTCCTTCAATTTGATTTCCAAGGCCATGTTTTTTTGCCTCACTTCTTACATAAACAAATGGCAATCCCATTTCTTGCGCCACCAATGCGCCAAGTGCAATTCCGCCTGTAGCCACACCTGCTATCACATCCGGTTTGCCATATTGCTCTTCAATGGTTTCTACAAATTGTTGTCTCAAGAATGTTCTGATATTGGGATAAGAAAGTGTCTTTCTATTGTCACAATAAATTGGGGACTTCAAACCGCTTGCCCACGTGAAAGGTTGATCCGGCTTTAATTCTACCGCTTTTATTTTCAAAAGGAATTCAGCTACTTTTAACGCGCTCTCTTTAGTCTGCATGGTCCAAAAGTATAAAGTTTATTTTCTCAATCGCCCAGTGATTTTTACAACGGAATTGACCGATGTAATTGACGCACAAAAAAAAGTAGCCGTTATTCACTCGCATGGCAAGATGGATACAATGCACTTAGAGGCGGCAATAAAAGGTGGCGCGAAAAAAGTTTTTATGATTTGTGCTGATCTTGAAAAAGCTTGGAAAACATTCAACGAGCAATATGAGTTTGTGCAAGCTGCGGGCGGTTTGGTAATAAATAAAGAAAACAAAATACTCTTCATTTATAGATTAGAGAAATGGGATTTGCCCAAAGGAAAAGTGGAAGATGGAGAAACAATAGCGGAAGGCGCAATGCGCGAAGTGAGTGAGGAATGTGGCATTGAAGGATTAAAATTAATTAGAACACTATGCACCACTTGGCACACCTATCTGCAAAAAGGTGATCCTATTTTGAAATCTACAGTTTGGTATCTGATGCACTACTTTGGTGATGCAACACCAATACCGCAGGCTTTTGAAGGCATAACGGAGGCGCGCTGGTTGTCAATGGATGAGCTGGAAATTGTAACTGCAAATACATTTCCATCTGTAATGGATGTAGTAAGTGCCTTCCAAATAGAACAATGATTGAAATAAATTGTTTTTTTTTTCCTTCTCTCCTTTTCAAATTTCAACAAGAAATAGGAATCTGAAATCATCAAAAAAAAGTTGATGGCCCTCATTATTTTTACACCGCATTATTGAAGCGATTTACATCGCATAATCCAAACCTAGTAAACGATGACAAAGCAAGAAGCCTACGCACTTGGCCGCGAGTGGAAGACAGTACCACGCGAACCTATAGTGATGAGTACAGTTGAAAATCTGAGAGTGCTGTACGAAGACAACCACATTATTGCAGTGAACAA
>JAYSWI010000412.1:0-4394 GCA_043718125.1 Flavobacteriales bacterium | reverse complement strand
CACCTCTTCCCATTCCGAACAGAGAAGTTAAGACCACCAGCGCAGATGGTACTTGGGTAACACCTGGGAGAGTATGTCGTTGCCAATTTTCGAAAGCCTCTTGCTTAATGCAAGAGGCTTTTGTTTTTTATAGCACTTTGCCCAAATATGCAACGCGTGCTACTTGTTCAATTTCAGAAAAATCAAATAACATTATGAGCTATACTGTCGTCATTGTTGGAAGACCAAACGTTGGTAAATCATCCTTGTATAATAGACTTACAGGAACAGAAGACGCTATTGTAGAACCTACATCTGGTGTTACTCGCGATAGAAAATATGGAGTAGCAGAATGGGCAGCGCGAACTTTTGTGGTAGTTGATACTGGCGGACTTGAAGAAGACGGTAGCAACACTTTCGAAATGGAAATAAACTTTCAAGTGAATTTGGCTATGGACGAAGCTAGCCTTGTCTTGTTCGTTGTGGATGGAAAGGATGGTTTAGCTAGTGGCGACAAAGAAATTGCCAAACGACTCAGAAAATTGAAATGTAAAGTAATTGTAGTTTGCAACAAAGTGGACACCTCAGACAAGGAAGGCTGGATAAATGAATTCTACCAATTGGGTATTGGCGATGTCATTTTTCCAATTAGTGCTGAAAATGGATATGGCACAGGCGACCTCCTTGAAGCAATGGCCAAAGAGATTCCAAAAGAAACAGAAGATGAAAGCGAAAATGTAAGAGTTGCGATTGTTGGTCGACCAAACGTTGGCAAGAGTTCATTACTAAATACTTTAACAGATTCAAGACGCAGTATTGTTAGCGAAATGGCAGGTACAACTAGAGATTCAGTAGATTTGATTTACAACGCCTTCGGCAATGAAGTCATACTGGTGGACACTGCCGGTTTAAGAAAAGGCAAAGACTATGCGGACGATATTGAGTTTTATGGATCAATTAGAACTATAAAAGCAATTAGAAGTAGTGATGTCTGCATGCTTTTGATTGATGCGGAAGAAGGTATCACGAGGGGCGATCTTGCTATTTTTAGGGAAATAAATGAAGCAAATAAAGGGGTTGTTCTTCTTGTCAATAAATGGGACTTGGTAGAAAAGGACGATAAAAGTGTTACCTCTTATACCAAAATATTAAAGGAAAAACTTCAACCTTTTTCTGACGTCCCCATCTTTTTCACAAGTAATGTAACACGGCAAAGAATTCTTAAAGCCTTAGAAAGGGCAATAGAAGTAGCTGAGAATAGGAAAAGAAGAATTGCAACTAGTGAGTTGAATGAAATCATGTTGCCAATTATTGAAAATAATCCACCACCGGTGTACAAAGGGAAAGACATAAAAATAAAATACATCACGCAGTTGCCGACAAGAAGTCCTGCCATTGCTTTCTTTTGCAATACTCCGCAGTACGTGAAGGCGCCTTATATGCGTTTTCTTGAAAATAAATTGAGAGAGAATTGGGATTTCTCTGGTATTCCAGTGCGACTTTATTTCAGACAGAAATAACTGTTTTCAAATCAAGATGCAGAAGTTGTGTGGACGGCTAATTTACAAGACGAAAAATGACGGATTCTGTTTTCCTTCATTTCCGTTCAATCTGTAAGGAATAATTCACTACCTAATCAATGTAATATTTCCTTCCTGAAAGTATTTTAAACCACCTTCGCAAGTAACATCCAAATAATAGACATACACATCTGGGTCAAGGGTTTTGCCTTTGAAAGTGCCATCCCAGCCAAGGTCTAAGCTTCTAGTTTCAAACATTTTCTCGCCCCATCGGTCATAAATGACAAAGTAAAGTTGGTGCACATTGTTGGCACGCACAAACATCATTTCGTTCTGAAAATCACTATTTGGCGTGAAGGTATTGGGTACATAAATATTAGGTGGGCCACAAATAAAATCAACCACACGAACAGTAACAAAAGTGCTCGCCACACATTCTCCATCATTTGCTGAAACATTGTAGGTAATGGTTTCTACAGGAGTACTAATTGGATTTGATATTAAAAAATTGTCCAAGTCTGCAATCGGGGACCAAACATATTCATAGCCACTTGGAATCACATTTAGCTGCGAGCTTTGACCAGCAAAAATGGTTGTAGGGTATGCTGTTGCAAAAAGGTTATCGCTATTAAGGGGGCTAATTGCGATTATCACACTATCAATAAAACTACAACCAATAGGCGTGAAGCTGGTTACATAAAATGTCGTTTCTTGAGTAATAATGACACCCACTTCCGCTGTGTTCTGGCCTGAAAGGATAAGATTTTGCGGTGTCCAGATGTATTCAAAATCAGGGTTGGGTTCAAGAATAGATAACGTTACTGTGTCTATTTCGCAAGCGACAAAATCTCCCTCAATTATTGTCTGAAAACTTACTAATTGCACATCGACAGAATCATGAAGTGCACATCCAAGCGATGTTATTTGCACATAAAAGACTATGGGCAATATCGGAGTTACTAAAATGTCTGAGTCGCTGTTATCGTCATTGAGTTGAGTGCTGAAATTACTTTCATCACTCCAAATTATTTCAGCTACAGTTGGCGAATAAACAGCATCGAGTAGGAGGGAAGTACCATCACAAATGGTGGTGTCGTTTGGAATGGTCAATTCCATTTGTGTAACATCAACGTTCTGCGAATAAGTGTCAACACAGTTTTCGTGCGTAACCAAAAGTGTGTAATCAGTATCGCTACCAGCAGTGAAAATAGGATTTGCCAAAGTGCTATTATTCAAATAAGTGGTAGGCGACCAAGTGTATTGGTGCGAAGGATTATTATTTTCCATTCCCAAAAAAACATTTTCGTCCATGCATACATGCAGGTTTTCTAAATCGCCTTCAATGGGTGCGATGATTTCTATTTCTTGAATCAGCGTATCGGGTTCATTACATTCAACAGGATGGTTGATGATGAGCGTCACAACATAAGTGCCTATGCTTATATACGTGTGCAATGGATTTGGTAGTGCGCTAGTGTCACCATCTCCAAAGTTCCAATGGTAAGATGAAGCATAATTGCTGATACTTGAAAACTGAAGTGGAGCATTGTTGCAAGCAACAGAGGGCAACACCATGTCCGCAATCACAAGTGGTATTTCCATTTTAAATTTGTAAACACCATTGTTACAATTTGTGCTATTGTTGGTAGCACTTACGGCATCGGCAGGGGCTATGGGAAAATCATCATTGCTACCGCATCCTGCGCAAACGCTTTGGTACATTATGCCTTGCTTGTCGAATCTACTGGTGCCACCATCCACATGTTCATTACTTGTTGACCCGCCATAAAAAGTGGCGTAAGTCATATCGTTCATCGCATCATCGAACACCGCCATATAAAAATCTCCGGTGCTACTATTGTTATCAAAGGCATCTGTAGTCACCTCTAAATTGGACATTGGATACAAGTTCTCATTTGGGTTCAATGCGTTGTTTTGTTCGGTTAACACACCCCATCCTGATATATAAATGCGATTACAATAATCCACCAGAAATGCAGTGGGCGAAAGATTGGGCTTGTCGTTGCCGGTTCCAAAAACAGTGCTCCATATTACTTCAGTTAATTGCGCATTAAATTTTGTAAGTAGATTACCACTATTGTTAGTTCCATAATTCGCATTGATAATGAAGTTAAAATTGGTTGAATTGGTTTGTCCATAAACATAAACGACATCTTCAGCATCTAATTCAATAAAGTAAAGCTGATCGTAGCCCGAAGCACCCCAATAGGTGCATGACAACATGGTTTGTGCATCGGCACTAAGCCGGGCGATGTAGCCATCGGCATCGCCCAACAGAAAGTTTTCTTGCACAGCACCATTTGTTGTTGGCATATTGGTAGAGTGTGTCCCTCCGCACAAATAGATATCACCATTGCTTGCCGTGGTCAACGAAAAACCGGAATCATCAGAACTGCCGCCCAGAAATGTGCTCCATAAGATATCCGTAAATTGATCATTCAATTTCACAAGCACAGCATCTTGCAAGCCACCTATCGTATTCTGAAATGCACTTTCAACAGGAAAGTCGGCAGAAAATGTGGAGGAAACAATGATCACATTTTCATCGGCATCCAAAGAGATTTCACCCCGAAATTCATCTGCATAATTTTTCTTTAAGAAAGAAGAAGTACATACGCCATCGTTGGCAGAACCTCCCAAATAAGTAGAACCCAAAAGGCCATTTCCATTTGCGTTAAAATGTGTAACAACTATGTCTGTGCCATTTGGAAAAGTTGCTCCAGTGTTGGTTGGCGTTACCACGGTGCCTCCTTCCAAAGAGTCTTGAACTGCCCCTGAGGTAGTGGGAAAATCGGATGAACCGGTGGTGCCATAAACAAACAACTCGTTGTTGCTATTGCAAATAATACTGTGGGCCAAGTCATCGCCATTTCC
>JAYSWI010000411.1:0-1542 GCA_043718125.1 Flavobacteriales bacterium | reverse complement strand
CTCTTCCATTAACCAAAAAAACCATGAAACAAAAAACAATTTACTTCATCCGGGTACCAGCATAATAAAGAGCTGCACCGGCTAACGCTAAATCTTTTAAAGCATTGGCAATGGCCACAGGGCCACTAGCAAAAGAAGGCACGTGTATAAGCAATACAAACAACAACATCAAAGTGGCAAGACCCAATGCTGCTTCGTAATCAAACTTCTTAATGAGAATACAAATGGCCGCAATAATTTCAAGCGCACCTGTGATATAGACATACAATGCGCCACTGCCCGGCAATTCCTCGGGCACCATTGCCGACATGTCTTGAGCATTCATCAAATGCGAAATACCAAAACCTAGAAAGGGCAATGCGAATAAAATACGACCTATGTGATGTGTTATCAGGTGCATGGAATAAGGTTCGAAACGAGGGCTAAATAATTTTCTTTTCTTCTTCGTGCAACAAAACCAAAAGGCGAGATGTGAACGAAGGGGTGTTAAAACGGGATGGTGCATTCCACGCATGACTATTGAAAACTTGGCACCTGAGCAATAGGTCTTGTTGATAAAGTCAACACATTTGCTTTCGCTTAATAACAACCGTATCAATTCAAAAACGACATGCATTCTAAAAAGAGAAGATGGTTACTTATTGCGGTAACGGTTATGTGCACCTATTTTCTTGTTCGTTAATATTTGTTTAGCATCCTTATGCCTTTCAAATTCATTTTTTTTATCAATTAGAAATCCACACCAACTTTTTTGTGGGTGTTGCCGTGTTCTTCTAATTGTCACTTTCGATGAAAAACTTAAAAGAAAATTTCAAGAAATACATGCCTTGGTTTGTTGACTTTTGGTACTATATCTTGATGATTGTATTGTTTGTAGTGCTAGTCATTATTTACCTGTAGCATCAGTTCATTTCATTTGGTTGAAAAAAAAAAATTAGCGGGCAAAGAATTCATTGCCACAGATCCTTTCTTTGATGCTATGCAGTGGACGAGTAAATGGAGTGTTTCGATCTTGTTGTTGTTGGCAACAATAAAAATCGTTGGCCAGAATACTTTCATTCAAGAAATAGAAAACGCTTTTAATTCAAGCGCAAAGCAATGGATGTGCGAAGAATTAGTACTCACAAATTCAAGACATTTCAATTGCGAAAAGCGCAATTCTACATGGACAATTCCAACCGCTGATAGCCTCACACTTTTTTCAAAGAAGATTTATTTAAGCCCTGAAGATCATGCTGATTTTGAACAACTCCTATTTCCATCAGGCAGTTGTGGTCGCTACTTAACGCTTGCTTCATTGTGCGATTTGTATTTCCCTTTATTTAAGAAAAAAACAGAAGCAAGCGGATTACACAACGACTTCATTTACTTGCCTCTTTTATTGTCGGGGTGCAATACATCCTACAAAACAGACAACAACAGAGCAGGCCTTTGGAGGTTGGATTATTTGGTGGCTAGAAAACTTCATTTGCGAATAGACTCCGCAGTGGACGAAAGACATGGCGCAGATTTCACTACCGCTGTTGCCATCAAATATTTGGT
>JAYSWI010000042.1:0-8290 GCA_043718125.1 Flavobacteriales bacterium | reverse complement strand
ACACTGCTTTACTGGGCGTTTACAAAACACAAGACGGAGGCAGTAATTGGCAATCAATTGACATTTCTCAACTGCTCAACAATTATGGAGATCCTTATCATGGCTTTGGTTGGTACTTCGGAAAAATCTACATCAATCCAGAAGATGATGATCACATTTATCTCAATGGAGTAGATCAATTTCACTCCTATGATGGAGGAAATAATTGGGAAATGCTCACTCCAATTTGGTGGGAATACACCGTTCATGCAGATGGCCATTACATGGAATTTATTGATGCAAACACCTTCATCCTTTCAACCGATGGTGGTATGTATAGGACTGAGAATGGTGGCACCGATTGGAGTGTTTTTGGAGAACTTCCCATCACTCAATTTTATCATGTTACGGAACACCCAAACGTTGCAGGAGTAACTTATGGAGGTGCGCAAGACAACGGCACTGCAGCAGGCGATTACAATGACCTTGCAGCTTGGCCAAGAATATATGGTGGCGATGGTTTTAAGACACTATTTAATCCCGAAGAACCTGATTTAATTTATTGCTCTTGGCAAAATGGCGGACTCGTTTATAGCGATGATGGTGGATTTCAATTTTACGAAATAGACCGACCAATTACTGAACAATATGGCTGGGATACACCATGGATGCTAAGTCCGCAGAACCCTTATACACTTTATTATGGTGCTTCAAAATTGTATAAAGTGGAAGACGCTCCTTATGGTTTATATGAAGAAGTAAGTCCTGAACTCACAGATACTTTTACTGGCGAATTGAACGAAGCACCCGGTCTGCACACCATTTCAACTATCGATCAATCCGCATTGGATGAAAATATTTTGTATGCAGGCACTGGTGATGCAAATGTTTGGCGCACTTTAAATGGCGGCAATGAATGGACTTTGGTAAATGAAAACCTTCCTGAACGTTGGATAACAGACGTGAAGGCTGCACTCAATGACGCATCAGTAGTTTATGCTGCCATGCAAGGCTATCGAATGAATGACACTTCGCCCCACCTCTTCCAATCGAGCAACAATGGCGACACTTGGACAAACATTCAAGGCGACTTGCCAAATATTGGAATCAATTGTATTGCGCTTTATGAGGAGAATGAAAATGTACTTTTTATAGGAACAGATGCCGGTGTTTATTACACCACAAATGGCGGCATAAATTGGAACATCGTTGGAAATGGTTTGCCCAGAGTGCGGATTAAGGAGATAATAGTTGGACAAGAAAACAGGTTGTATGCCGCCACCTTTGCGCGAAGTATGTGGAGCATCGCGCTGGATGAAAAGGTGCTGCCTGGTGTTTTCGATGTGTCCGATATTTCATTTAACATTTATCCGAATCCTACTTCATATTTTATTTATTTGAAGGAAAAGGCCGCAGTAGATATTTACAATTTACAAGGTCAAAAAGTATTGAGATCAATTGGTTTTGTGCATGAGATAAATATCGAAAACTTTGCATCTGGAAGCTATTTGATTGAAATGAAAAATGAATTTGGAATAGTCAAAATTGAAAAGATTTTGAAGCAATAATTCTTCAAGAATAAATCTGCCGAAGCGTTGGCTTTCGCATGACTGTTTTACAATGCTTCCAAAAATTTGATAATGGCTTCGCGCTCTGAAACGTTTAATGCAACAAATGAATTGCGTGTCCAATAAGCCTCACCACTGTGCCAGAGAATGGCTTGCTCAAGTGTATTTGCGCGACCGTCATGCAAAAATGTGGCATTTGGATTTACAATTTTAGTCAAGCCAATTCCCCAAAGTGGGGGCGTGCGCCACTCATTTGCACTTGCTGAAAAATCAGGTCTTCCATCGGCCAAGCCTTCTCCCAAATCGTGCAACAACAAATCGGTATATGGAAAAATGATTTGATTAGAAAGTTCCGGCCAAGTGCTTGTTCCTGTTTGCAACTGCGGTGTGTGACAATTTGAACAGCCAATATCGTAGAACAATTGTCTGCCTTGTTGCACTTGGGCATCTTCCAAATTGCGCGGTGCCGGCACTGCCAATCCTTTGATGAAATTTGCGATAGATTCGACAATGGAGGCAGTCAAGTCTGTTTCAATTCCTATTCCTTCGTTGCAATTGGTTTGACCAACACAATTTTCCGCAGCAAAAAAAGACGATGAAGTAATGCCCATGTCCTGTTGAAACGCCTCTGCACATTGTTGCACTATGGAAGGGCTTGAAGCTTTCCACCCGAAGCGGCCAATACTCATGCTTTGCGATGCGACATTCCAAACGTAATTTGCTTTCCCACTAATGTAATTTCCATCAGCATCTTGTTCATCTACTTGTGTTAGAATGGATGTTTCCGACACTGCTTCCAACAAACCCAAACCAAAAACTGGAGACGTATTTCGAGCCGATTTCAAAATGTTGATGGGCATATCTTGATACAAATTATAGAACTGGATATATGGCTGAAACAACGTGATTGAAGTGCCATCAGCGTAAGTGATTATTAGCGGTTCTTGGTCAATAAAAAATTTGCCTTCTGGCTGTTGTAGGTTAATGGCTCTTGTCTGTAGCTGTGTGCCAAATCCAGGAGCACTTAGCGGCCCTTCGTGTTCATTCACACCCGCAATGCTCAAACGAATAAGCAAGCCGCTAAAGAAATCATCCTCGCTCATTGGTGGCTGAGAACGACCATTATTTGAATGGCATCCAATGCACGAAGTCATATTGAATAAAGGACCTAAACCATCATTGACGGAGCCACCTATCTCAACAAATTCCGAATTAAAAAGAACTGAACCAACATCAAATTGAATGTGATGTTCTGAATCAATATTAAATAGAGGAAACATAAACGCATCGTTTCCATTTTGAAAGACAGTGGTGAATCCACCTGCCAAGTACTCCGCATTTGGCAACACATCACAACATGCTGTTGCGGTGGCTATCGTTTCGTTATCTTTTCTACAAGAAGAAAATGAAACAACAGCACAAACTATAATAAAACAAGTAATATGAATATTAAACTTCACAATAAAAAAAGTAAGTGATTAAAAATACAAGCTCCGACAGCGCAAAAAAAATCCCTACTGATTCTGTAGGGATGTTTACTTTTCTTAGCCATGAGTGACCTTATATTTTTCGCTAAATGCATCCCAATCCCAAACAAAATTTTTCATCAATTCATCCAAACTTTTAATAAAAATTGGGTTTGGAGTTTTCATTTGTTTGAAGTAATCATCCTGATGCGCGCACAAATTGTATTTGAAAAAAAGTGCTTTGGACATAGCGTAAATCGTGTTTTTTGATGGAGCATTCACCTTGTTCATGAAACTTTTATACTCTGCAATTTTGTCTGAAAATTCAGTAAGTGACATGTCAAATACAGGCGCAAGTTTCTCATTGCATTGTTGCATTATTTCTTTGTCCTGACCATCGTGAAACTGTTGTGAGATGTAGCAATAATTTCCTGCAATTACAATCATAAGAAACTTGCCATAGTCTTCGTCAAGAATGCAGGGGGAGGTAACAAACTCTGGAGAATCATTGATAAATCCAGCCAAATCAGGGAAACCTTGTTCCACTGTTTCTATAATGTTATGGGAAAATATGTGCGCAGTGCGTTCGGCATTGAGCTTCTTTTTCCCAAAAATTGCGAGCATGGTTGTGAGTTTTTTTATTGAACGAATTCTACTTTTCAAAAGTAGCTTTATCATTTCGTTATCGAATTTGTATAAGTTGGCGATATGAACAGAGTTTTCAACGACACACGAATACAATCTGAATTCCAAGTCGCAACCCACATTTGGATTTGGCCCAAACAAATGGCTTGTTATATATCTGATATGAAAGCGATAAAAATGAATGATGGCCTTTAATTATTTGATCGCTTCATTAAAATTTTCATCATCGACCTTCTTCTGCTATTTTGGGTTGTGTGTCATAGAATTAATTGCTCTTTTTTCTCCAACTGCCAAACCCAATTGTTGTGGCTTGCCTACATTGGCGCATTCATTCAACCCTAGTTACATTGAACATACCTAATACAGATTCGAAACGTGTTGTGATCATAGGTGGAGGATTTGGCGGTTTGCAACTGGCTAAAAATCTTCACAACAAAAATTTTCAAGTTGTGCTTTTGGACAAACACAACTACCATGCTTTTCAGCCATTGTTTTATCAAGTTGCAACAGCGGGCATAGAGCCTGGAAGCATTGCATATCCATTCAGAAAAATTTTCAATTCGTATTTGAATTACTTTTTTCGAATGGCCGAAGTTCAGAATATTCTACCTGATGAAAAAAAACTTATCACAGATATTGGAGAACTGAGTTACGATTATTTGGTCATTGCAACAGGAGCTTCAACTAATTTTTTTGGCAACAAAAACATTGAAGAATTGGCAATGCCAATGAAGACTGTGGCCGAGGCATTGGACATTCGAAGTTTGTTGTTGCAGAATTTGGAAAAGGCACTATTGACCAATGATGCCGCAGATAAGGATTCGCTCATGGGTATCGTGATTGTCGGTGGTGGACCCACCGGTGTTGAGTTAGCAGGTGCATTGGCCGAATTAAAGAAGGATATTTTACCCAAAGATTATCCCGACCTTGACATGCGTGTAATGGACATACACCTCATAGACAGCAATGCGCGAATACTTAAAGAATTTTCTGAAGAGAGCAGTTCCAAGGCTTTGAAAGCATTACAAAAAATGGGTGTTGAAATCCGCTTGAATGAGCGTGTGGTGGATTACGATGGAAAGCAAGTGCTGTGCAAAAGCGGTGAATCATTGCCTTCTTCTATGGTTATTTGGGCAGCAGGTGTTAAAGCGAATTTGATTAGTGGTATTGCATCTACTTCGGTTGAAACTGGGCGTATAGCAGTGGATGCTTGCAGCCGTGTGATAAAAATGAAAGATGTTTTTGCAATTGGTGATGTAGCGGCAATGATGAATGAAACAAACCCTCGTGGCCATGCCATGGTAGCTCAACCTGCCATGCAACAAGGAGTGTTATTAGCAAAAAATTTGGTGAAGCATAGAGCCGCGCAAGAGTTAGTTCCGTTCCGCTATAAGTATCTTGGAAGCATGGCCACCATTGGCCGCAACAAGGCTGTGACTGAAATGCCGCGAATAAAATTATTTGGTTGGTTGGCCTGGATAATGTGGCTTTTTGTGCATGTTTATCAACTGGTAGGATTCAGAAATAAAATTGTGGTCATGGTGAGTTGGGCACAAAATTATTTCAGACACTCGCGCGATTTGAGGTTGATCATTCGTCCCTTTAGACACATAAAAAGGAATCTATAATCTGTCTTTCATTTTTTATTATTTCATCCCGCCCAGTATAAATTCAATCACCTCATCTCGCTTTTCTAGTATTCCTTTGGGAGTGGAATGGATGACAAAATCGGGTTGTATAGCACCCGTTTCGTACTTAAATGTATTGTTGTAATTATACCTGATGGTAGCAATACTAACACGTAGTTTACTGTTGGGCAAAGTGTAAATAGCTGGATTGCCCCAAGTGCCGGATACAGGCCCTAAACATGGCTCTCCCACAATGGTCCCTCTTCGTTTCGACCTAAAGGTGTTGGTAAAATCAACACCAGCAGAAGCAGTAAGGCCATTGATGAGAAGAAAACATTTTCCTTTATAGATCAATTCTTTTTCTTGAATTGTTTTGTCATGAAAAAAAGTGGTATCTAATTTTCCATAAGGTAGATCTGCTATTTTCAAAAAACTAGCAACGTCTTCATTTTTTTTGAAGAAAGTGCGAAGAACAAATTTTGAAAATTTGCGCGTCAGGGGTTTCGCTCGCTTCAATGCAAGGGTGCTGTTTTTTGAAATCACATTGTTGGGAGTATTGTGTCCATTGCGGTCCAAAAAGGAATAGAGATATTCTACCCAACTGCTGCTGCCACCACCATTGTCGCGCAAATCCAGAAGGAGCGTATCGCAATTTGATTGAGCCATGGTTTTAAAAGCGCGTTTAATAAATCGGCTGTAATAGCGCGAATTGGGTGGTGCAAAAGTTCTCACTGACAAAACAGCGTGTGTTTTTTTTTCATTGAATTCAAAATTCACTACTTTATTTTCAAGCAACGCACTTCTTATTTTTTTCTGTTTGGCGTATTCTTTTTTTGAATATCCTTTCAATTGAAAACTTTCTCTTTCTATCGAATCGTATCTTATGACATCAACCGTATTTGAAGAATCAGCATAGGCATAAAGCGATGCAATAATTGGAAAAATAGCCGCTGCTATTTGCTCTGATGCCGACTCAGCATAACCTTCTATACAGGCGTAATGCCGCGAAATGTTGTATAGGTTATACGCATCGATTCCATTGATAGAAACAATTCTACTTCCACGTGGTAATTTTTCTTCCCAATCATTCAGAATGTAAATTCCTTGGTCAGAGACAAAACAATTTAGTGGAAGAAAAAATCCGCTTCTTATAAAACTCATTTGTTGCAATTGCCCATAGTCAAGTCCGCTGTGCGAGTCGCGCATATTGAACATGAGGTCAGCAACAATTTTTGAAAAATCCAAAATCGAATTTTCTGTTTCTATTTTATTTATTGCATCATGAAACGCTGTTTCAATGGACAATTGCGAACTAAAACCTCCAGGCATGGGATGGCTGGCAATGATGGTTTGCAACAAAGAATCTAGGTCGTCTTTCATCTCTTGCGCTGTCAACAAACTATCAGGATGTTGCGCGTACAGTGTGCTGCTACATAAAAGTAAAAGGATGGATAATAGGAATATTGTTTTCATAAACTAAACAACAATGTGGTTGATGATGCAGCTTTTTTTTTCATGCTCACATTTAAAAAACGAAAATTCATAACCGTTCAACGAGTTTTTTTACAGCCATATTTTTCCAAGTTGCAAATGTTCCATCTATTATTTTTTCTCTTGCTCGTTGCACTAATCGCAAGTAGAAATTGAGGTTGTGAAGAGTTGCAATTTGCATTGCCAATATTTCTTCAGCATGGAAGAGATGACGCACGTATGCTTTGGAATAAAATTGATCCACATAACTTTCTCCTTCTTCATCCAAAACAGAAAAATCATTCTTCCATTTTTCATTGCGCATATTTAGAATTCCATTCCATGTGAATAGTTGACCATTGCGCGCATTGCGGGTTGGCATCACACAATCCATCATATCTATACCCAAGGCGATGCTTTCAAGAATGTTGGCGGGGGTGCCAACTCCCATCAAATATCGTGGTTTATCTTTTGGCAAAATGGAACACACCAAATCCGTCATGGCATACATGTCCTCATGCGGCTCGCCAACGCTGAGGCCGCCTATAGCATTGCCATCAGCACCTTTTGATGCTATGTATTCTGCACTTTGTTTGCGCAATTCGGGATAAACACTGCCTTGCACTATTGGAAACAAACTCTGATGATGACCATACAAAGGTTCTGTTTCATTCATGCTTGTAATGCACCTTTCAAGCCACCGGTGTGTCATCTGCATAGAGTTTTCAGCGTAATTTTTTTCGCATGGATAGGGTGTACATTCATCAAAAGCCATCACAATGTCAGCTCCTATTTTGCGCTGCACATCCATCACACTTTCTGGCGAGAAAAGATGGTAGCTCCCATCAATATGACTTTGAAATTTTACGCCTTCCTCTTTTATTTTTCTGCTGTCGCCTAGCGAATAAACTTGATAGCCTCCACTGTCGGTGAGTATCGGTTTGGTCCAACCAATAAATTGGTGCAAACCACCGGCCCGCTCAAGTATATCGATGCCGGGTCGCAAATAGAGGTGATAGGTATTGCCAAGAATTATTTCTGCCTTTACATCAGAATTTAAATCCTGTTGCGTGATGGCTTTCACCGTTCCCGCAGTACCCACAGGCATAAAAATTGGCGTTTCGATTGGGCCGTGATCTGTGCTGATAAGACCAGCACGGGCATTGCTGCCAGTATCTGTTTTTTGAACTTGAAAAGTAAATGGCATAATAGAAGGGGGCGAAATTAAACCGCTTGCACAATGGATTTTTAGGTGTTAAAATGATATGCATATAGTAAATCGAATATGCATTTCAATGGAAAATCTTCGCTGCGTAGATTTTTTTATTTCAAATAGAAATAGCACTTGTGTTTATATAATTCCCGAGCATATTGCCGCGACTAAGGCAACGAATTCTGTACAAGCTCCCAGCTTTTGCCTTTTAGGAATGATCAAATTTTCTCCTTTTCACTACACCTACTTTCACCGCTTCATTTTTTTTTAAGATAGGATCTTACATGGAACACAATACCCTCACCGCTATTTCGCCTATTG
>JAYSWI010000410.1:0-4417 GCA_043718125.1 Flavobacteriales bacterium | reverse complement strand
AAGGTGTTAAAATGGTTTGGAGTTATGCGCCCCATCGATTTGAATAATTTTTGAAAAGACGCATGTTGCAATGCTTGATATTGTGAGGCCCTTCTGCCGTGCAGAAGGGTCTCATCATATCTTTTCCTTTTTGATGCAGTATGCGTAATGCCAATTGTAAATAATACACAGTCCGTTGTTTCTCATCGCCTCACTTGTATTCTCTCCGAAAGGAGAGAAATGGCTGGCCTATCTATTAATTACAATTGGTATTATTTACAATTGGTATAACTGTCTTCGAATAAAATGTATTTTACCTCAAACAAAAAAGACCGGATTTTCATCCAGCCCTTTTCAAATTTATTTTCAGATAATAATTGACTAACCTTTTGCGTCTTTTATTTCCTCGAAGTCCACATCAGTCACTTCCGACTCAGCTTCAGTACTTGGGTTTCCGTTTGCATTTGCATTGTTGGTGTCACCTTCGTTCTGACCTTGGCTGTACATGTCCTGACTGGCTGCTTGGAACGCTGCATTCAATTTATCCATTGCAGGTTTCATGGTGCTTAAATTCTTTTCTGCATGAGCTGCCTTTAATTCATTCAATGCAGATTCTATTTCGCCTTTTTTATCGTCAGGAATTTTTTCACCAAACTCTTTCAAGTTTTTTTCTGTTTGGAAAATGAGCGTGTCGGCTTGATTCACCATATCGGCTTCTTCGCGCAATTTTTGATCCGCATCGGCATTTAACTCCGCTTCCTTTTTCATCTTTTCAATCTCTTCTTTGCTAAGTCCAGATGAAGCCTGTATGCGAATGTTCTGTTCCTTTCCGGTGGCTTTGTCTTTGGCAGTAACGTGAATAAGGCCATTGGCATCAATGTCGAAAATCACTTCTATTTGTGGCACTCCGCGCGGTGCCGGTGGCAGGCCATCCAAATGGAAACGACCAATAGTACGATTGTCTTTTGACATGGCACGCTCACCTTGCAACACATGTATTTCTACACTTGGTTGGCTATCGCTAGCGGTGCTGAATATTTCACTTTTTTTGGTTGGAATAGTAGTGTTGGCTTCAATCAATTTGGTCATTACTCCGCCCATTGTTTCTATCCCCAATGAAAGTGGAGTCACATCCAACAACAAAACATCTTTCACTTCGCCAGTCAAAACACCACCTTGAATGGCCGCTCCAATAGCAACTACCTCATCAGGGTTTACGCCCTTGCTTGGCTCTTTGCCGAAGAATTTTTTGACAGCTTCTTGAATTGCCGGTATGCGAGTAGAACCGCCCACTAGAATAACTTCATTGATGTCGTTTATAGATATACCAGCTTTCTTCAATGCACTTGCGCAAGGAGCAATGGTGCGTTGAATTAAAGAGTCGGCAAGCTGCTCGAATTTCGCACGGCTGAAACTGCGCACCAAGTGTTTTGGTATGCCATCCACAGGCATGATGTAGGGCAAATTGATTTCTGTAGTTGTGGCTGATGACAATTCAATTTTTGCTTTTTCAGCACCTTCTTTCAAGCGTTGCAAAGCCATAGGATCTTTAGTCAAATCGAATTGGTTGCCATTTTCAGTTTTGAATTCTTGCACCAACCAGTCTATGATTACTTGGTCGAAATCATCGCCTCCAAGGTGAGTATCACCATCGGTTGCAAGCACCTCGAACACACCATCACCAAGCTCCAAAACACTTACATCATGTGTACCACCACCACAGTCAAACACTGCAATTTTTACATCATGCAATTTTTTATCTAAGCCATAAGCCAATGCAGCAGCAGTGGGTTCGTTGATGATACGTTTCACCGTAAGACCCGCAATTTCACCAGCTTCTTTTGTTGCTTGGCGTTGCGAGTCGTTGAAATATGCAGGCACTGTAATAACCGCTTCTGTTACTTCATGGCCCAAATATTCTTCTGCAGTCTTCTTCATTTTCTGCAAAATCATGGCAGAAATTTCTTGTGGTGTGTACATTCGATCATCAATTTTCACACGTGGTGTGTTGCCATCTCCTCTTTCTACTTTGTAAGGAACACGGCCTGCTTCCTTAGCGCACTCATCATAGCTGTTACCCATGAATCGCTTGATGGACGAAATGGTTTTGGTTGGGTTGGTGATGGCCTGACGTTTTGCTGGGTCGCCCACTTTGCGCTCGCCACCTTCTACAAATGCCACCACTGATGGTGTAGTTCTGCGGCCTTCGCTGTTGGCGATTACCACTGGTTCGTTTCCTTCCATTACGGACACACAACTGTTGGTTGTGCCAAGGTCAATGCCTATTATTTTACTCATGATTTTATTAAAAATTTCTTGTGTTATTTGAATCTGACACCTAATTCTTAGCGAAAAAAATTTCAGAATTGAGCCAGCCGCAAGTCAACCATGATGCCATTGGAATTGTGACTGACAGGACGCGAAAAAATGGCAGCTACAGAAGCTCAATTGAAAAATAAAGATTGAAAATTGGCAGAAAAACAATTTTATTCTGACAAGGATGGAGAGCATGCGCGCTGCATAGTTGAGAGTAGTGAATCCTATTCTGAATCACCGACTCATATTCAGTTTTGGGTGCTGGCCAATCATACGCTTTACTAATGAGCTACTCCACATGAAATAAGCTAATCAATAAATCCACACCTTGAAGCTGCTGCGCAAAAGATGAACAAATTTGATAAATGGCATATTTCGCATTGCTATTGACTCGCACAGAAATCGCGGAAGTGCGCAGAAATTTTCTTTAGTGTAAAATTTATTGATAGAAATTCAAAGGGGACTTTTTCAGTCAGCAAATCCAACCTGAATTAGGATTAATGACTTTACTCGCACAGCTTTTGTCGCACACAGAAATCGCAGAAGTGCGCAGAAATTTTCTTTAGTGTAAAATTTATTGATAGAAATTCAAAGGGGGCTTTTTCAGTCAGCAAATCCAATTTGATGCCTTTGTATTTATGTCCAAAGCTAGAAATTTCTGCGTGCTTCTGCGCTTTCCGTGCGCAAAAAAAAGCCAAAGTCTTTGTGATGGCACTAGAGCGAGGTAGGCCATTAATACAATAACCAAATTTATTGTGTCGTTAGGCCCAACTGGCAATTTTTTCTGCCTTGTACTCTCCTGCTTCTAGCTTCTTGCGCATGGCGACAAATGCTGTCAGGGTGCGTTCCACATCTTCTAAGGTGTGCACCACAGTGGGTATAAGGCGGAGCATGATCACATCTTTTGGAACCACAGGATATACCACCATAGAGCAGAAAATGCCATGTCGTTCGCGAAGGTCTAGCGTGACATTTGTGGCTTCGCCCAAACTTCCTTTGAGAAACACCGGTGTAACTACTGAGTTGGTTTTTCCAATATCGAATCCGGCATTCTTCAATCCGCTTTGTAATGCTTTAGCAATATGCCAAAGTTTCTCTTGCAACTCCGGCTGTGTGCGCAACATTTCAAGTCTTGTTATGGCCCCTATCACGATGGGCATTGGCAATGCTTTTGCAAAAGTTTGCGAACGCATGTTGTAACGCAAATACTCGATCACGTGTGCATCGCTGGCCACGAAAGCACCTATCGTAGCCATTGCTTTTGCGAAAGTTCCGAAGTACACGTCTATGTCCTTTTGAACACCTTGTGCATCGCCCGCCCCTCTGCCGTTTTCACCTATCGATCCAAAACCGTGGGCATCGTCAACAAACAATCGAAACCCGTATTCTTTTTTAAATTTGATGATGTCAGCCAGTTTTCCTTGATCTCCTGCCATTCCAAAAACGCCTTCGGTCAACACCAATATTCCGCCTCCTGTTTTGTCAGCCACAGCTTTGGCATGTTTCAGTTGTTTTTCGAAACTCTCCAAGTCGTTGTGCTGAAATACAAATCTTTTTCCGTGATGCAGGCGCACGCCATCCACCATACATGCGTGACATTCGCTGTCGTAAACCATTACATCGTGGCGGCCCACAAGTGCTTCTATCGCACTTTGGCAACCTTGGTATCCGAAGTTCAAAAGAAAGGCATCTTCCTTTTGCATAAAGGAAGCGAGGTCGTGTTCCAATTGTTCATGATATTTGGTTTGACCACTCATCATGCGTGCGCCCATCGGATAGGCCATGCCCCAATCTCTGGCAGCATCGGCATCCACTTTGCGAATGTCAGGATGGTTGGCTAGGCCGATATAATTGTTCAAGCTCCAAACCAATACAGGCTTGTCGCGAAAGGTCATGTGGGCACCCAATTCACCTTCTAGTTTTGGAAATGTGAAGTAGCCGTGTGACTCTTTAGAATGCTGACCCAATGGCCCGCGATTGTTTTGTATTCTTTCAAAAATGTCCAAGGTGATACGTATTAGATTGTTTGGCCGCGAAAGTAACAATGGCGATCCAACACAAAGGTTTTTTGCACATTTCGAGACGAAGGTTTTGCAAAAATGATCTGGGCTTATTTCAATCC
>JAYSWI010000409.1:0-4423 GCA_043718125.1 Flavobacteriales bacterium | reverse complement strand
GCAACGTATGTGATGACATCATCATAGTTGATAAATTGGATATATGATTCATCAAAAATGGGTGATAGGTTGTAGTCAATCACATAATCTGTGATAGCACCCGGGCCGGGGTTGGTGATGGTGAAAACCAAGCCACCAAATACTCCGGGATAATGGAATGCAGGGTCGTCATCGGTTGTAATGATGAGATTGGGGCAACATTCTTCATTGCTTGCAGGAACTGTGTATGTGAATGTTCTTACACAATCTTGTCCATTGGTGATAACCAGCTCATAGTCACCCGGACAGAGATTGGAAAGGTTCTGCGCATTCACCTCTTCAGGCAGAATAGAAGTTTCTGCTGTGAGTG
Source organism: Flavobacteriales bacterium (assembly GCA_043718125.1). GTDB lineage: Bacteria > Bacteroidota > Bacteroidia > Flavobacteriales_D > Sanyastnellaceae > JANNVZ01. The sequence goes on along the minus strand of JAYSWI010000409.1, from coordinate 4,074 downwards.
CTGTCCATTGGTATGTTAGAGGTAAATAGATAGGCGAATTGGGTGTAATAGCAATAGCACCGTTGCATCCATCTGCACATGTTGGTGGAGTAATAACAGCTTGCACATTGGTGAGATAAATTCCCATAAAGAAACTCGCCACATCTGTACAACCGAAATCATCGGTAGCGGTGACAGTATGAAAACCTTGACACAACTCTTCAACTGCGGTCAAGTCGGTTATTGGCAATGTTATCCAAGCGGGAATCGAAGTGTCATTGTATTGCCAAACAATGTCTAAAGAACCAGTACCGGGTGAAGGAAGAAATACCGTTGCTGTGCCGACACATTCACCTTCGCATGTGCGCTGGCTTACACCTACGCTGATGTCTAATGGAAAAGCATCGCAACAATTTAAGAAATCAACACCAACATAAACTGTTTCAGTCCAAGTGCAGTTGACTATGCCATTTGCAGTTTGTGTTGAAAGAAGGATGTTCAAAGTGCATCCATCTGGTGGCAAATTGGTAATGGTTGGACCCACCAAAGTGATAGGGTTTCCCAATGCGTCATAACATTCAAATACAACAGTCCACACCAAAACCTCTGGATCGTCCACAGCGAATGTGATGCTTCCATCGCTCACCAACGGGCACGAGGCGTTGTTCACAGTCCATGAATATGCGAATGGCGCTTCTAATATGAATGTATAGGATAATGTGCAACCATTTGCATCCGTGCATTCAAACTCATACTCGCCAGGGGCGAGGTTGTTGGCAGAGAATATTCCATCCAATGAACCTATAATTGTGCTTGATACTGGCCCACTTAAAGTGAGGTTGAGTGGCAGTTGCGGATGGTTAGGGTCATTTTCTGTATCCATGTCAATGAAGAATTGACCATCGTTGAAGGGAGGGCAAGTGGGGTCGTAATAATAAACTTGTTGCACCCACTGGGTAGGATAACTATCAATGACAAATGTCTCAGTTGCTTCACAGTCCAATTCATCGGTGACTGTCACAATGTATTCTCCAGGACAAAGTCCATCGACCAGTAGTTCATTGTTCCAATCCCATTGACAATTGAAACCCCAATCAACTGATAGATCGCCAACGCCTCCATCAATGACTATCTCTATATTACCATCACTACCAAATTGACAATCACCATCGCCATAACAAGGGCAAGCAATTTCTGATGCCACTCCATCTATCGCAATTGGAGAATCATCGCAACAATCCGCAACAACTGTAACCATTAGATCGAAACTCACAGAGCATCCACCAGCGTCTGTAATCACTGCTGTGTACGTGGCAGTAACAGTTGGGCTTACAGAAAGAGTTGGCCCAACTTCATTGCCTGGCAACCATATCACTGAAAGAGCTGGGTCGGCTATTGCTTCGACAATTTCCAAAATTGTCGTTTCTCCAAGACATGCATATTGATTTTCCAAAGGATCTACAACAGGTCCCACAGTGATTTGCCCTTGAGTTTGTAAAGGACAATTATTTTGTCCTTCTACATTGTAGGTTAAAATGTGGATACCCACTCCACTGAGTGCTGGGTCAAAGATGGTTGTGCCAGTCAATACTCCATTGCCCGACCAAGCACCGCCTTGTGGTGCACCGAAGGGTGCTAAATCAAAAATTGGATCACTTGTACAAACCTGCTCTGTTGGTAAATTCAAAACTGGAATATTTGCTGTTTGATTCAAAGTAACATCATCGATAAAGACCTGAACACCATTATTAGGTGGTGTTGGGTAATTCCACATATCCACGTAAATAACCAAATTATTGTATCCCGATAACACTGAGTTGTCCTCATCAAAAATGAAATTGTATTGGAAGTAATGCCAATCATTGGTCAATGTATTTGCATCAGCCATAGGAACGGTTATTGGGCCACCGCACTTTTCCATCAAAGCGAAATCATTCAAAGGAGGATTCCACGCATCGTTTGCAATTTGTGCTACTATGCTGGGCAGTGCAGCAAATTGCACCGTAAGGTCAAAATTGGTATTTGGTTGGTCAATAAAATTCTCGCTCACCTTTCCCCAAAAAGATATAGTGTATTCAACGCCTGGAAGCAGCGGATAGAACAACAAAGATTGCGTAACTTCCGAGTTCGGACCACTGCCAGCTCTTATTCCAATGAAACCATCGTTGCCAACACCTTGTCCGCTATAAGAATCGGCTGGTGTGATATCGTTGCGTGTGTCTTCAGCCACAACATAGTTAGGAATAAGAATACACGATCTTGTATAGTAGTCCGCTGAACCATATAAGCTGCTCCAGCAATTGACCGCTGCAAAATCTAATGTGCCACATTCTCCACTTTCAAAATCTCCATTTACCACATAGGTGGCACATGGATCCACAATGCAATTAGGGTCGGGCACATAAATGAAAATATAGGTGATGTTGCCAGCAATGAATTCCGAACAAAAAGGTTGGTATGATAGCAAGATCATTCCATTGGATGTCGGAGTAAAATCGAAACCATCGATTGAGATATTTGAAAAATCTCCAGAACCGCTTATGACCTGTAGATTGCCAAATCCAACGGGAAAGTTGATATCATTGAGTAAGATTCCATTAAGTCCAATAGCCGAAATATTCAACGGATTATCAATGGAACCTGTCCAGATAAATGTTCCATCTGTGGCAATACCATCATTGATGCCGAACACGCTGCAATAACCCTCAGCATTGGCGCAGCCAGGTGGGTATGCTTTGTCACTCAAATTCCATGCGTGTCCATATTGATCATTTACACTATAGCCCAAATCGCATAACACTTGTCGCTCTTCGGGTTGTAAAAAGCGTTTAGTATTAAAGCCATCAGGGCCATCTGCATTAGACATCACGAAGTACTTGTTATTCTGGGCAGCATCGTTTAAAGGATAACACATATCTTCGAAATGTGAAAGGCTACTTGGCCGTTCAAAAAACGGAGGGGTATAGACTGGTATGTCATCCATGATATTGTCGATATAATAGACGGCATTGTCACAATCAGTAACATCCTGCCAGGTGTTTCCATTGTCCTGATTGTTGCATGTGGCAACATTTGTAGATGCAGGAGCTAACCATTGTAAATCGCCAACAAAAGAATAATCAACAAATCCTCCCCCGTTGGATTCGATGAGCGGCATCATTGCAGGATTTCCAAGATTGTTTATTCCCTGATGGTATAAAAATGTATCATATCGGCTGAAATAGTTAAAGGCAGGAGGCAATTTAGATACACCTTCACAGCCAATTAGGCTTGCGAAACCAAGTGCATGTGTAAACTCATGCAGCAATACGGTATTAAGGTCATTCGTACCTGCACCTGCTTGATCGTTTCCTGTATGCCAGTTGAATGGTCCAATGAAATTCAAAGAAACAACACCATGAAAAAAACTAGCACCATTGCCATTTAGCAATGTAGAGCCCCCCACCATAGTGGTGTATGCATCAAGTCCTGAGATAATAGTGGTGTAAACCATGTTATCTGTAACAGCACCATCAGAAGCAGGTAATGCGTACAAAGCAGAACTTAGACCTAAAACTTGGTTCAAAGGAAGATTAAATGCAGTGATGTCTCTAAACCAAATCTTGACAGTTTGCCCAGTGCCAGTGAGTGGTGAATTGATAAAGTCTGAAAGGTCTTGTGCAACCTGACAAGCCACTGCTCTTCTAGCAGCAGCCTCAGGGCTGTCAGTATCCACAAAGCCACTGCCGGGTTCGAACCAGAGTTCAAAATATCCCTGCTGACATGAGGCCCAAGTTTCATCAGTTGGGCCACCAAGGCCTCCACGCATTTGGGAGGGGTTGTTCAATTTCGGAACTTTTATTCCATCGAAAGAATATTGATTTCCAAAGCGATCGAAGAGATTGTCGAATAGACCACCCGGAGTGTAGTTGCCTGTTTCGTTGTCCGTTTGTTGAGCATTTATCAAAGATGGATATGAGAATAAGGCAACAAGAAAAAAGATTTTCAGAACAAACTTCGAGATGAAGTTTTTGTTTTGATTTTTTGTTCTGGAAATTTCTTTTGCATTTGATGTCAGTTGAGACTTAACTTCACTGATTGGTTGTTGGCTGTTGG
>JAYSWI010000408.1:0-4447 GCA_043718125.1 Flavobacteriales bacterium | reverse complement strand
AAAAGCATACACCATGAACAATACTACTGGTGTGCTTACAACCCTGAGTTGGCAGCCCACCTATGTTGTTAATGGCAACTTGGTTAGTATGACTTATGGCAGCTATACTGGCACACTTGTTCTCGAAATTAAGCAAGGCGATGCAAGCGAAAGCAGCAGTGTAGCAGATGCAAGTTTGGAGTGGGCATCTTATATAGGTGTCACCAACGGTTGGTCTTTTATTAAAGCTGTGGACACTGACAATGCAAGCTATCCTGTATATGCAGGTCATTTTCTTGGCGGCCTATTTCCTATTAGTATTGGTTACATAGAGAATGAATTTGAAGGAGGTCAAGACGCATTTGTTTTTAGATTGAATGGCGACAACATGGAACCAATATGGGCCACGTTTGTCGGTGGCACTGGGTCAGACGATGCGCGGGCAATAGCCATTCGCAACAGTTCAGAAATCTATATAACTGGACTAACAAAAAGCACTGACTTCCCATTAAACATGGTGGGTGACTATGCCACGGACGACAACGCAGATGCACTTAATAATCATAGTGATGGATTTATTGCACAGCTAAAAATGGATGGAGTGGTGCAGTGGAGCACCTGTTATGGAGACGATAATCAGGACGAAAGTTTTGACTGCATCGAAGTAACAAATGATGTGATAACAGTTGGCGGAAATCTATGCGATGGCTGCAATACCAACTTACTAGAAAATGAATTATACACCGAAGGCAATGGGCTAATCGTGCAGTTTGATATTGTAGGCAACAGACTTTTTGCAACACAATTTCCGAGTGTATATAGGCTGTATTCTGTGACAGCCGATGCAGATGGCAACTGGATATTTGGTGGAGAAGGAAGAACTGGTCTGCCTATACTAAACAACGACCCCAACTATCAACATAGTGGCACATTCCAAGCCCTTGGCGACCCTGCCACTGGTGGCATATTGTTTAAATTAAACTCAAACAATGAACTTGTATTTTCTGAGTACATCAACATTAGCAACGCCAGCGAAGCCATCAAGGACGTAGTTTGTGCAGCCAATGGCGACATTTATTTAGTAGGCCACGAGTACAATTACAACGCACTTGGCCCTGCCATAGAAACCATACAAGGTAATGGCACATACCACATGTCCGAACCCCTCGACAATGGCGGCTACGAAGCCTTCATAGGCAGGGTAAGCCCCACGGGCATTGTAGAGTGGATGACCTATTTCGGCAATGGGTTTGAAGAAAAAATGAGTGCAATTAACTTAGACGCAGCGGGTAATCCTATTATTGTTGGCAGCACAAGCAGTGGTTTTAACAACACCTACAACCTACCATTCCCAACTGCTAACCCACCACAAGCCTTTGTACAAAGCCAAAACAATGGCGACTCACAATTGCGCTCCGATATGTTCATAGCCCACTTCGATGCCAACCAAAACCTAAAGTGGGTGACCTACTGGGGTGGCGACAAAGATGAAACTGGCTTTTGCGCAACGGTGGCTGCTAATAACAGAATGTATGTGGGGGGAACTACTACAACTATGAATATCAATAATCCTGTTAATCCATTGCCTTTAGAAGAGTACAATACTGAATTGGGGACTTTTGATTGGTGGCAAGAACCAACGGTGTTACAATCAAATTTGGTGTGGTCTTATGGTGCAAGGTTCAATTTGGACTTGGTATATACAATAGGTCTTGATGAATTATCAAGTCAAATAAATTTGTTGGTATATCCAAATCCTTCTCAGTCTCAAATATCAATAGCAGGATTGACAAATCAGAGGGTTGAGTACACCATTTTTGATAGTGTGGGTAAAATAGTTGCAGTGCAACAAAATGCACAACCGCAACTCATAAACATCGCACAACTGTCAGCTGGTTTGTATAATATCCAATTGAAAGTGGATGGACTACTCTATCAAATTCAATTTGTAAAGCAATGAAAATGCTCAAGATTATTCTATTTGCTTCAATGTTCTCAATGGGCGGCCGCATGGCCGCCCAATGGGAATTGCTTGCCCCTCTTGACACTACTTGGGGTAATCTTTATACCAAGTTCTTCAATGATAGTACTGGCATAGTCGCTTCAATTTGGTACAGTGAATTTCAACTGATGAAAACATGGGATTATGGCAATACATGGGATACCATCCATACAGATTCTGACTGGAGTTCAGATTTATTTTTTAGCAGTGAGTCAATCGGATATAGGTGTAGTTATAATCAGCCAATACTAAAGACGATTGATGGAGGTTATACGTGGTTTAATCCCTGTTCTGATATTGATCAAGAATTTGTTTTGCATAAATTATTCTTTGTTAACGATATTGTCGGCTTTGGAATATTTACAGGAGGTGGCACTTCGTATGCGGAAACCTTAGATGGGGGCTTAAATTGGACTGAAGTCAACAATACAACTTTGGGCGGTAATGACATCTTCGCCTTAGATGATTGTAAGCGATTTGTTGCTGATACACATTGGATTCATTATATAATTGATTGTGAAAACGATTGGAATTATCAGCCATATGCGCTTGGGCCAGCAACATCCTTTTACGGTCATTCACTATATTTTCTTGATGAACAAAATGGTTTAATCTGCGGAGATTGGAATCCTGAACCAAATTTTCTTGGAGCATTTGTGGCCAAAACCAATGATGGTGGTATAACATGGGAGGCAGTTGCATTGCACGATTCGATGTATGATTATTCATGTTTCGAATTCGTTAATGGACAAGTAGGCTACTGTGGTGGCTATGGCGCGCAATCCGTTCCGCATTCATTACTGAAAACAACCGATGGCGGAAACAGTTGGGGTTGGCAAGAAGCCGAAATATTCCCTACTTTTATTCCCGGCTATGGTTATCCTCAATTTGGTGTTACATCTATAAGTTGTCCAAGTGCTGACACCTGTTATGCAGTAGGCAACAATGGTGCAATATGGCGCACGTTTAATGGTGGTGGTGATATTTACGAGTTGCCAGTTAGTGTTCAAGAACTAACAACAAATCCAACAGTAAAAGTTTACCCAAACCCTGCGCAAACATCAATCACTTTTGAAGGTATCAAAACACCTATAAAAGAATGTGTTGTTTATGACAACACAGGGCGTGTTGTTTTATCTGAAAACAATTTGCAATCAAATACTTTGAATGTAGAGAAATTGAAATCGGGGTTGTATCATGTTTCAGTTAAAGTAGGCGAACAATATTTGCAAGTTCGGTTTGTGAAAGAGTAAGTTGCATGCAAGCATAACATCTACAACACTGCATTTCCATGAGAACATTCATAACGAATCAAACACAGCATGCTCAGGCCGCATGGCCTCGCATCTGTTTTCTGTGCTGTAGCGGCTTGCCGCCATTTGGTTGTATCCGTAAACTTGCAAACACAGTTGGGTCCTTCAAAGCATACGCTTTTCTCCCGCAAAGGCACAAAAACAGACGCTGTTAGGGTTTCATTCCTTAAAACAGGCGTTAGAACCTACCAAATCGAATGAAACACTCTGAATGAAAATGCGCCAGCTCATAACAAAGGATTGGCAAAATTGATTTTTGCTCTTCGTCCTTTTCGCGGGCTGTAGTTTTCAAACTCAAACCAACTCCTTTTAGTCAAGTGCAGTAAAGAGCAAAAATCAACTTCGCCAATCCTCGACACGTTATGCGTCATGCTTGGGTGCAGTGCTAACTTGAAACATTTGTGCATTTAATGAACATTTTTTTGACGACTATTTCGTATCTTTGACGAGTGAAAAAACAGAAAAAAATATTAGTTGACATTGAGATTGACAAGCTTACGAACTCCATTGAGAACGCAGTTTCTGGTGATGTGTTTGACACTGATATTTTTCAACTTTTCGCTAAGGACAGTAAGCAAATAAATAAAGCTGACTGGCAGTTTAAGTGGCAAGAACAAGTTAAACTCACTGACCGAGAAGTTTACAAACTTGTTATCAAAGACAATCCAAAAATCATTCAAGGGCTTATAAGTTTAAGCTACCAAGGCGACCACATTTACATGCACTTGATTGAAAGTGCAAAGTTCAACAAAGGCAAGACAAAAATTTACGCAGGTGTTCCAGGCAATTTAGTTGCGTTTGCTTGCAAACTTTCTTTTGAAAAAGGTTATGAGGGCTACCTCGCTTTTGATGCCAAGACAGTTTTGGTTAAGCACTATCAAGAAACACTTTTCGCAACTCATTTCAGAGGAACGAAAATGATGATTGAAACACCAGCAGCAAATAGATTAGTTAATCAGTATTTTAAAAAATAAACAAAATGGGACTAATCAGAGAACCGAAAAATGTTGACTTCTATGTTATTGACAAACCGTGGACTGATGAAGAACGGAAGGAGTTTAGTGCATTTATAAAGTTGCGCAAAGAGAACGGAAAAAGCGAAGTTCACGAACAACTCTAGGTGGACGAAAAAAAGTTGCTGCATAACGCAAGT
>JAYSWI010000407.1:0-4451 GCA_043718125.1 Flavobacteriales bacterium | reverse complement strand
AGAAGTTGCGCCAGAGACCGCAGCAACTGTGAACAACACACCTGTTTGATTTCTGCAAACTCCGATGGGGCCGGTGATAGAACCAATGCTTGACAGAGGTTCGCAACATCCTTCGTCTATGCTACCATCGCAATCGTCATCAATACTATTTCCGCAAACTTCGAGTGCCGCAGGATTTATTACTGCATTACCATCATTGCAATCGCCACCACCATTGCCTGCATTGTTACTCCATCCCGCACCGGGTGATGTGCAAGCGTTTTGCGAAGCTGAATAATAGTTGTCAGCATCTGAATCCAAGTACCATGTGATAGCAAATGTGCAAGAGCCATCATCGCAAGTTGCGGCTGCATTGTAATTGCATGACGTGATGTTTGTGCAGCCATCTATGCGGCCTTCATCTGTTGTTCCGTTGCAGTTGTCGTCAATGTTATTGCACAAATTTTCTGTTGCCGCAGGATTTATTGCTGCATTGCCATCATTGCAATCTCCACCACCATTGCCTGTATTGTTACTCCATCCCGCACCGGGTGATGTGCAAGCGTTTTGCGAAGCGGAATGAAAATTATCTGCATCTGCATCTAAGTACCATGCAATAGCAAAAGTGCAAGAGCCATCATCGCAAGTGGCGGCTGCGTTGTAATTGCATGCCGTGATGTTTGTGCATCCATCTATGCGGCCTTCATCTGTTGTTCCATTGCAGTTGTTGTCAATGCCATCACAAAGAAGTTCTGTTGCATTCGGATTCACTGCTATGTCAGCATCATTGCAATCGCCATCGCAACTGGTGAATCCATCGTTGTCTGCATCAAATCCTTCGTCCACTTGCCCATTGCAATTGTCATCTATACCATTGCACAGTTCTGTGTTTTCTTCACATGGTGAGTCTATCAAATTACACACACCATCAAAGTCAGAATCGCTGTAGAGAGCTTTGGCTTTATCAAAAGCTTCGTTGCCCACAGTAATGCCTAAAAGCCTTGCAGGTATATCATCGCAAGGCGGGTGAATGCCGCCCCAGATGCGCGAAAGGGCTGACTCATCAGCAGCATCTTTGTATGTAGCCCATTGCAGATGTACATCCACACTGGGGCCATCTTCAAATACTAAAAATTCATTTTGCGGAGCAGTGAATTCGCCCATGCCTCCGGGAAAAAATTCGTTGCCCGTGAACCGGGTCATCACTTCGGCTGCAGCGCGTGAGTAGCTACTGTGGCCACTTACATAGCCAGCAAAAGGCGGAGTAACAAATGATGAACGTTGAAATGGAAACCAGTTTTCGGCAAGTATCCATCCCACTCCGGCTTCATCAGTATCCACGTTGTTTATTACCTCGTGTCCGCGCCATGCTTTCACTTTTATTTTGTTCATGTTGATGTCACCTGCACCTGCAAGTGGGTCGCCACTTGGCACCAATTCGATGTAGCCGGGTATCAGGTGCAATCCACCAGGATGGTAGTTTGGTAATTGATCATCTGAACATTGGCCCAAATCGGCCATTGCTCTGAGTGCGTGAACAGGCCTTGTATAATCATAGTGTCCTTTGATTCCCCATGAAGTAATAGCTACATCATGCATAGCACCACCCATTGCAAGGTAGCCTTTCACATCCCACTCCAAATCATTCAATACCGGCCCCTCGCCTTCAAATTTTTTCTCTACCAATGGATGGTCACTTACATAGTTGAGTATACTGAACCAATGGCCGGGTGGTGTTTCTGAGCTTGGGCCATCAGCCCAAAATTCTGCAAGTACGCGCGCATAGTCGCCACGCGGAACTATATTGGGTGTGTAGGGTTGGCCTGTGACGGGATTGTTAGGATGACCCACACTGCCTGCAGTGCCACCGCCTAAGAGATCATAAAATGTGGTGTGGTCTTGCAGGTTGGTTGGCAATGTGTTTTGATTGCCACGCGATGCAGGCGATATGTCCCACATTACTCCATCAGTGGCATCTAAATGCGCTGACCAGATAGAACACAGTTCAAAATTCCATTGGAACAAACCTGTGGTGCCACTGCCATCCATTGCATGCAGCGGTGGAGTGCCGGGGTCGTGATACATTTCATAGTTCCATCCATTGCGCGGATGCACTGTTTTGTCTTCTTCTTTCAAACTAAATGGTGTAACACTTCCCCACTGCGCGCCAATGAAAGCAGGTGTGGCGCCTGGTATTGTATTTCCACTTTGGTCTATAAAAATGTCGAGCGTGGTAGGCTGCCATCGGTTAATATCCACCACGTTGGGGTTGCCCGGATCGTCCACTATCATAGGCGGATTGACAGGTGTATAACTGGTGTTGGCATAGTTGCCACTTTGATTACTACCGTCTTGCAAACCAAAAGCAATGATGCTTGCTGCTATGAAATTTCCGAGTGCTCTGGGGTCGCCTGTGGTGTAGTCTGCAGAAGTAAAGCTGATATCTAAACCAAGCGCAACCATGTGGGTATCGTAGCCTTGATACAGCAATGCAGCTTGCGGTGAATTGGCGAAACGATTGCGCAGCAAACGATAACATGCGTAGTGAATGGTAGAAGCTCTTGCAGCTTCTACATCAGCAGGGGCGGGTATTCCGCTATACACATTGGTGTAACCATCCACAGTTTGACCAAGCAGCCATGTGCAATTACTTTCTTCATAAGCCGCCCAGCCATCATAAGCAGCTATGGAGAAATGAAAAAGATTTCTTGCATGAATGGGAGGTCGTGCAAAATCTTTTCGGATAGAAGCGAGCAGCAATTCATTCCATTGCCTTGCTGCACTGTTGTCCAAACTTGTTGTGGGATAATCAGTAGGCGGTGCACAATTGGGATCAGGATTGGTAGGGCATGGGTCGCAGGTATCGGCCAGGCCGTCTTCATCATAGTCTGATGGGTTGGGTGCAAGGCCGCAGTTGTCACTCATATACACTCCATATCCGCTGCATTTTCCTGTAACAAAATCAGGCAGGCCATCTTCGTTGATGTCTATCCATACAATGTCGTAACTGTTGGTAGCCCAAGTGTGTATGCCGGTGGTGTATTGGTTGCTGAATGTGCCTCCATCGTTGCGAAGTAGCGCGAGCTTGCGAGAAGACGTGCATGGTGGTATGTCCACATCCACATCGCTAACAGCTACATCCATGTCGCCATCCAGATCAATATCCATTGCTATCACATTTCCACCAAAGCCACCCACATGGCTAATGGCTACGGCAGTGTTGGTTACTGTAAGGCTTGTATTGGGTGTAATCGCTGTGGTGATCAACAATCTGTCAAAGCCATCGTCCACTACATACAAGTCTTTTAATCCATCGTTGTTGAAGTCTGCTACATCAAACATGTAAGGCGAACCTGTTGGAGTTAGGTTTTGCCAAGTAGTAAAAGTGCCATTTCCATTATTAAACATGAGGATTGTACCCTTTGCATTCCAAGGTGCCACGCTGTATAAGGTGGTCGTTTTTATGATGTCGTTGTCGCCATCGCCATCCATATCTTGTATCTGACAGGCTGTGCCAAATGCACTGTTGCGCATGGTACCCAATCGAGTAGCTGCTTCGTTGGTAAAATGGCCTGTGCCATCATTGATGAAGAGAAAATCTTTTGCTGTGACGCCCGTGCCATTGGGCCGGTAGTTAGCGAAGTATATGTCGGCATGTCCGTCACCGGTTACATCACCACCCCATACTGCGCAAACGAATGCACCATCATCCAAAGTGAGTGGAAAGCGCGTGGCTGTTTCATCAGTCAGGCCTTGCCAATTGCCATTGATGTCTTCACCAAGGTTGAGGTAAAAACTTGGGAGCTGGCCAAAGGTGTTTGCTATCACCACATCTTTCCATCCATCGCCTGTGAAGTCAGCGATATATACATCGCGGGCGAAGGTGAGTGTGGTTAAAAACTGTGGCGCATAAAGCGCGGTCATATCGGTGAGCACACCGTTCACATTGATAAGAAGCAGGTCGCTTTTTGGTGGTTCCACCGGAGCTGAAAAAGGTTCTTTGCGCACCACCACAATGTCATCATGGCCATCATTGTTGAGGTCTGCCACCCACATGTCTTTTTCTTCGTCATCGCTCACGGCAACTGATGACACCACGAGGCGGGTGGAAGATTCGTTTTGCCATTGCAGCCACTGGGCTTGGACAACATGCGGCATCAAACAACAACAGACCAGCAACGCTAATAAGCATTTGGAACTGTTGTAAAAAATGTTAGAATTTTTAGGCATCAAAACGTTGCCAATGGCGTTAGAGACTAAGTTCATTTTGGTGGAATTAAGGTAATTTTAGAATATCTGCATCGGTAAATGCAGAAGTGCGAAATAAAGCACTATATGGGATCAAAGAAAATAATAGTCTTGGAGCGTGTGTATTGGTCAAGGCTTACACCATTTGTAATTATGAATTAGGCCGATTCAATTGAGGCCTCACTTGTATTCTCTCAACCTCATCTGTCTGCGACATCTTCACC
>JAYSWI010000406.1:0-4454 GCA_043718125.1 Flavobacteriales bacterium | reverse complement strand
TATGCGTCCAATGTGCATTGGTTTTTCGAGGAGTTGTTTCAATTGCTAATCAATAAAAAAGCATTGAACAAAAAAATTCGTTTAGTTTTTTAGTATTACCATTTCTAATTGTGAATTAGTCCGTTTTATTGTGTGCATCACTTGTGTTCTCTCCTGAGGAGAGAAAATGGCTGGCCTACTTCATAATTAGAAACGGTATAAGACCTTTGCTGATGCCTATATGAAATTGAAACGCTAAACCAGTACCATGTCATGGTCGATATTGTTTGAATAATTTTATCCCCTTAGGTAAAGGCCAATGATGGCCGCCATTTGTGCTATCCAGAATCCAACCATCCATTTAATGAGATCCGCTTTCATTTCGGCCATTCGGGTTTCGAGCCGCAGCACATCTTCCTTTGATGACATTTGCGCCTTCGTAGCAGTTACTTCATCATGAATTTTTGCATCCACATATTCAACAAGCACCTTCGCATGTTCTTCGCCTAGTTTTGATATCAAAGATTGATAAAGTTCAAAAGTACTCATGCCTAATTTTTTTTCATATATAGGTTTTCCAAAATCCACCAACTACATTTTTTACGGCTGAAAGTTGGCAAAGAGGGTAGCCTTGGAAAGTTGGCAAAGCTAGAAAAAGTAACCATCAGCCTTCCAAAATTGGATATTGTTTTTTGCAGTTGTCAAGTCAAACATCACTTGTGATGTATCAAGTTTTTATTTTTCTGCCCTTCCAATTTGGCCTGTAAAACAAACCCCCTATTGGAAGTATCAATACATAAATAGGATAAATCAAAGAGAGTAAAAGCACATCTCTTTCTACAATTTTTTCATTCAGCTTCTTGGCAACAGAATTAATAAGCGCATAATCGCATGTGGTTTTTATTCCATACAAAAAGAAAAATAGTAGTAGATATTTTGAAAAAACAAAACACATAAATGCAGCAAATAGCAATGAAAAATTTGTAAAAAGAAGCAAGGTGCCAAAAGAAAGAATGTGCAAATCTTTTGCCTGCCAGGCTTTGCTGGCCCACCTCACTCTTTGCGAAATAAAATCATTGAATGCTGTAGGTGCTACGGCCTCTGCTGCCGCTTCTAAGCTCCATATATATTTGACACAATGTGGCCCAAAACGTTTCATGGCAACAAGAGCATACATGTCATCACCACTTGATATTTCCTTGTGCAAATCGAATCCTCCTATTTCGTTTAGAGCCTCGCGCTCCATGCAGAGGTTCGCCCCGTTGCACATCAGGGCTTTGTTGCGCTGAATGGATCCTCCGGTAATTGCCATCAAACTCATCCATTCCATACGAATTAGTTTGCTGAAATAATTGCGTTGCTTGCGCATCGTAACAGGCAACACTACCATCAACGGCTCTTGTAAAAAATGAAACGAAGCGATATGCATCAGCCAATTTTTGCGCAATCGAACATCGGCATCAACGGTCACAATCAATTTGCTTTTGCTTTCCTTCAGTCCTCTTTGTAGTGCTGATTTTTTTCCCCACGTGTCGGTGAGCGAATAAATAAAATAGCCCGAATTGTTTTCAAATTTGTTTTTAAGATAGGATTCGCTACCGTCAGTTGAATGATCATTGATAAAAATGAATTCTACATTTTCAGCAGCAAAAGTCTGAGCCGACAAATCGGAAATAAGGTTTGGAAGATTTCCCAATTCATTGCGAAACGGAATAAGCACCGTAATGCTGCAATGCGGCTGATAATCTTTTGGAATGAAGTGCTCTTCCAATGCTTTCCAGCTTTTTTCCATCCTTTTTATTGTCGCTGCATAAATCAGCACAATCACTATTGTTATTATCCAAGAATAAATGAGCATATACTTTCGCGGCCAAAGAAAGAAGTAGTTTCAGCCTATTGTCCTGCCGGCAATAGGAAAGATGTAAAGAGTCATTTTTGAAAAGTATGTCCTCCGCTAAAGAACGCATCATATTGGGTATTGATCCAGGAACTTCCATACTTGGCTATGGCCTCATCAAGGTGGAGGGCAAGAAGATGAGCCTCATCGCTCTTGGTGTTTTGCATTTAGAAAAAATAGAGGATCATCATTTGAAACTGCAAAAAATATTTGAACGATGTATTGAATTGATTGACGGTTTTCATCCTGACGAACTTGCAATTGAGGCTCCTTTTTTTGGTAAGAATGTGCAAAGCATGTTGAAGTTAGGACGCGCACAAGGCGTAGCAATTGCAGCAGCACTTAGTAGAAAATTGCCCGTTTGCGAATACGCTCCGCGAAAAATAAAACAAAGCATCACGGGCAATGGAGCGGCTTCCAAAGAACAAGTAGCCGCTATGCTGCAAAGGGTTTTAGACATTCCTGATGCCGACATGCCCAAAAATATGGATGCAACTGACGGACTTGCTGCCGCAGTTTGTCACTTCTATCAAAGCTCTTCTGCATTGGCGGTGGGCAAGTCATTTGCAGGCTGGAAGGCGTTTCTAAATGCAAATCCGTCCAGAAAAAAGTAGGTATCTTAGCGCACTAATTCAAACATTATGAGTTTTAAATCGCTGGATGAAAAGTTGATACAACTGCCTGAAGATATCCAAAAACAGGCAGCGGACTTCGTGGACTTTTTGTTAGAAAAGCACACTACAAAGAATCCAACAATTTCTACACGACCAAAAAAGTCATTAAAAAAAGTAGTTTTGAAAAAGGGCAAGAACAAAATGAACTTTAACTGGGAAGGAGGTCTGGTGGATTTGAAGAATAAATTCAGCTCAGTAGAATTGCAACATCACATTCTTAAACTTAGAGCAAATGAAATATCTCGTTGACACGAATGTGTTACTTGAGATTTTGCTTTAAGACACTTTTAAAGAAAGCTGCAAGAAATTTCTTGATGACCATTTGGAACCGGGTCTTTCAATCTTTTCGATGCATTCAATCGGAGTCATTCTATCTAAACGTAACCAAATGCCTGTCTGGCAAAAATTCTTAGAAAACACACTGCGAAAATTTGAAATCGCTGAATTACCAGCCAGTCAATATTCCGATTTTGGGGACTTAATTACAAAGTACCAGCTTGATTTTGATGATGCTTTTCAGCTTTCTTGCTCATTGTATTACAACGTTACCATCGTTACAATGGACAAGGATTTTCAACGAGCCAAATCAATTGTTCAAATAATCAATCCATCAAAGTACAAGTGACATTCGGAACCAAGGCCATCCACGCAGGCCAAGTGCCTGACCCAAATACGAATGCCATTATGACGCCAATTTACCAAGCCCCACTGATGCGCAAGACTTTCAATACGCATATCATTTAAGAGCCGAAAGGCTATATTGGCAAGCAATCCTGAACGTTTTAAATAACTATCTTCGCCTCACCATCAACAAACTCAATCAATGAACTTCAAATCGTGGGATGAAATACGTAATCAACTTCCTGAGGAAGACAAACAGCGAGTAGAAATCTTGTTGACTTCGCTATTGGTGAAGGTGACGAGGAAACCGGGGAGGGCCTCAAAAAAGAGAGAAGCAAAGGAGCTTCCCAAATCAAAGAAATCACTTATACAATCTGACAAGGAGTTGAAATCAAAGAAAAAATTGGATTGGAGCTGGGTGGGTGCACTTGCCCATTTGAATGAGAAATTTCCAACAACGAAAGCGAAGAAATCATACATGAGAAAATTGATGTTGGATGCGGCACTTGATTGACACCAACGTTTTACTCGAACTCATTTTTCAAGGAAGGCACTTCGCAAAATGTAAATCTTTCATTGAACAAAACGATAATTTTTATATCACTGATTTTGCAGTGAACTCTGCGGGTGTGATGCTCTTCCGCAACAATGAATTTATTCTATGGAAGGCATTCCTTCAATTTGTAGAACCATTTGAAATTATTAGTCTAAGCAATTCTGAAAAACAGAAATTGATAAGCGTGAGTCTCCAGATGAAGTTGGATTACGATGACGCGTATCAATGGCTCGCTGCAAAAAATAATGGTTGCGCACTTGTGACTTTGGATAAAGATTTTTCTAAAACAAAAAGCAACGTAGAGATAATTAATCCACATAAAATATCAAGAAAACAAAAATGAAATTCGGAACAAAAGCCATCCACGCGGGCCAAGAGCCTGACCCAACCACAGGCGCAATTATGACGCCCATTTACCAAACTTCTACCTACGTGCAAGAAGCACCCGCAGTGCACAAAGGCTATGCCTATGCAAGAGGAAAAAACCCCACACGTGTGGCTTTAGAAAAATGTTTAGCAGCACTTGAAAATGCAGAACACTGTCTCTGTTTCAGCAGCGGCATGGGCGCAAGCGACACCATCATCAAACTCCTCCATCCGGGTGCTGAGGTAATAGCTACAGATGATTTGTATGGTGGCACCTACCGCATGTTCATCAAAGTATTTGCGAAGTATGGAATCAAATTTCATTTCTTGGATATGCACGATATAGCAGGAATTGAAAACG
>JAYSWI010000405.1:0-14513 GCA_043718125.1 Flavobacteriales bacterium | reverse complement strand
CACGGGCAAAAAGGCATTGTTCGTTTCGGACGGCACTGCTGGGGGTACAACTATTATTTCGCCCAGCACTGTAAGTGTGGACGGACACATCATAGTGGGGGGCGATAAGCTTTATTTCTTTGCTACCGATGGTACTAATGGCAAAGAGCCGTGGGTATCAGATGGCACAGCATCAGGGACGCAGATGCTTCAAAACATAAATGCTACAACGGATGATTTTAATTTTGAAACTTATTCGTCTAATTTTTTAAGTGCCGATTCAAGCAAAGCTTTTTTTATTGCCAGCGATGACTCCTCAGCGCCTAAACTTTGGGTTACTGATGGTACAACACTAGGAACACAATTGGTCGAGGATGTGGGTGCATCGGGCTTCGAGGGAATGGTTGCCCCATCTGGACTAGGCACCAACATGCATCAGGGTATATTGTATTTCTTTACTCCAAGCGGTGCTTGGGTAAGCGATGGAACCACGGCTGGAACCTTTTCACTATTGGGTAGTAATCTTGCAGGTGGCGGAACAGGCACAATTGCAACTCCCGCTCACTTTATTCCATTCAATGGTAAGATGTACTTCTTCGGCAGTGGGAGTTTGGGAAATGGTTTGTGGGAAACTGACGGCACAACCAGCGGAACCCAACTTATCTATGCCACTTCCTTCTATAGAATAAATGAGTTTATTGTACACAACGGATTTCTTTATTTTACATACAACAATGGCCCATCATTGTATAAGTCCGATGGGACAGCAGCAAACACTGGCTTGGTAGCAGCGCTACCTGGTGCACTCGTTAACAACGCTTCTTGCCAAATGACGGTTGCCAACAACACTTTGTTTTTTAGGAGTAAGACAGACATCTTGGGCACAGAACTGTTCAAGTTAGATGCAACAGATAATATTGTAAATGTGAAGGACATTGCGCTAGGTGCGCTCAATGCCATGCAGCCAAATGTGTATGAGGACAAGAAAATATTTCAGGTGTATGACAACAAATTATGGTTCTTAGCTTTTACAAATATTACTTATCCTGAAAATTTGTCGCAAATGTGGAGCAGTGATGGCACACTTGCTGGCACGTCTATGGTTGCGTCCCCCACAAGCGGATGGGCTGGTGGATTCTCCAATACCTATAACATTTACGCCACCTCATTCGGAATGTTTATGATTTACAATGACCCAATCACTGGCGATGAATTATACATGTACAATCCAGCGACTGGTATTTCCGAAAAAATTTACTCAGGCAGTTCTGTTTCTATTTATCCCAATCCAGCCAAAGATTTTGTTACAATAATTAGCGAAGAAACTATCACGAAATACCAAGTTTTCAATACTGCAGGGCAAAGCGTTACTGCTGTTAGTTATGGTAAGCAAATGATTGATATCAGTGCTTTGGAATCTGGATTGTATGTAATCCATCTAACCACAAGCGAAAACAAAACACTATTGAAAAGGTTAATAAAGGAATAAGAAATCCGTACGTTCTGTACAGTAAAAAATTGGTGTCTTGATATTTCGGGGCGTCAATTTTATATTAATTCTAGGTTCAAAATAGTCCAAAAACTATTTTGAACATAGAATGATATTACTTATTAACTCATTCTAATATGCAATCATAAGCTCGCTGCCCTCAGTGCTTTCTAGTTCTCGACTTGAAATTCAGTCATGTGCTTTATTCCAAAACTTTGAGTGGTGAAATCTGCACTTCATTTAAGCTGGGTTTTCGGCCCACTGTTATTTCCATTATTGAAACCCTTCGTGGTTGCCTACCACCAAGATGGGTCAAACACTGATGCTGCTCAAATGAACACAACAGTAACACGTCCTTACAGTAAAATGCAGGCTTTATTTTCAACTTCTCGGTCAATTGCATTCTGATTCAATGGCATTGCAAAAAAAAAATAAAAAACCCAAACAAAAAAGCATACTTATCAAAGTTTTGGAATTTATTTACCGCAACAAACCAACAGTTTGCAGCACATAAAAATTGTTGCAGCAAAGTATTTTAATAAAGGCTTTTTATGGGAAATTATCTACGTTCTAAAATAGTATAGTTATGGATCAAGAATTAAAATCTGAGGGAAAATGTCTATTCTGTAATCAATCATTTTCACAAAAAGAAATAGGGAAGCATTTAGCTTCTCATTTTGTAAAAATGGAAAAAGAGGACAGCAACAACAAACCAGAAATGTACTGTCATATTTTAGTTGAAGCGGATGCAATGTTTCTTCATCTATTGGTAAAAGGAAATGCAACAATGGAAAATATTGATCTGTTTCTTCGAGAAATTTGGTTGGAATGCTGCGGTCACATGAGCGAATTTAATCATAAGGATATAAAAATTCCCATGACCCGAAAAGTCGAAGATGTATTGGCGAATAAAGAGAAAATTTCGCATGACTATGATTTTGGTGATACAACCACCGTTTGGCTTAAAGGTATTAAAAATTACAAACTAAAACTTAAAGACTCCATCGTTCTGCTTTCAAGAAATGAGCCTTTAAAGCTTGTGTGTGCCAAGTGTAGTAAAGGGCCTGCAATATCCATTTGTGTGGCATGCCAGTGGGATTTTTATTGCAAAAGTTGCGCAAGCAAACACAAAAAGGAGTGTGCGGATTTTGATGATTATGCAAATATGCCAATTGTAAACTCGCCCAGATTGGGCGTATGTGGATATATGGGCGGAAGTATTGATTTAGAAAGAGACGGGGTTTACAAAAAGCATTAACCCTAAGCCAAGATCTGTCAAATCGGATATCCAAACTATGGCGTGTCTGAAATAAGTTTTATGACGTGGGTGTTGGTTGCTGAGATTATTTAGAGTCTGTGGACAGTCCCAATTTAGAACAGAAATCTTGGATACTGTTTATGACATTGGGAGATGAGTGCAGCAAGCGATCACACGGCTTTGTGTTGCTCGTATGAAAGATGCCAGAGCGGCATGAGGCGTTGAGTAAATAGCAAACTCAGTCCTGATTTTAAAAGGTTTTACTCTTTCTTTTTGACCATGCGAGATGGTTACATTCGCGCACCCAAAAAAAAAATGAGTGTTTCAACCCAAATAGACCAAAACAATGTGCCCAAGCATGTTGCTATCATTATGGATGGCAATGGGCGTTGGGCAAAAAGTCAGGGGAAGGAAAGAATTTTTGGCCATTTCAATGGAGTAGAAGCAGTGCGCGCTGCGCTAAAAGCAGCTACCAATGTTGGTGTTCAGTACTTAACGCTATACGCGTTTTCTACAGAAAATTGGAATAGACCCAAAGAAGAAGTGGAAGCATTGATGAACCTTTTGGTACACACCATCGTGGGGGAAATGGATGAATTGGACAAAAATGAAGTGCGCCTTCACGCCATTGGCGATCTGGCCAATCTTCCTTCCAACTGCCGCGAGGAATTGCAGAAAGGAATGGACCGCACAGCACATCATGCACGTGTAAACTTAATACTTGCCCTAAGCTACAGTGCCCGCTGGGAAATAGTGAATGCCGTAAAAGAAATAGTGGCCAGCGGTGTGGCAGCAGTAGAAATAGATGATGCATTAGTGAGTGCTCACCTTTGCACACGGCATTTTCCAGATCCTGAATTGCTCATAAGAACAAGTGGCGAAAGTCGCATCAGTAACTTTTTACTATGGCAAATCGCTTATTCTGAACTGTACTTCACAGACACTCTTTGGCCGGACTTTAGGGAAGAACATTTTTATGAAGCCATATTGAACTATCAAAAACGCGAACGTAGATTTGGGCAAACCGCAGAGCAAATAGAAGGAGCAGAGCACCACAACATCACCACAACCAACCCAAGCGAAAAGTGAGCAAGTTGAAAATGACCCAAACATCAGCCCCTTATTGCACCCCGAAAAAATTGATGAGAACATGCGCCTATTGGTTTGCATTTGTGCTTTGTATGGCTACGAACAATATTTATTATTCCCAAACCTTGATAGGCGATGGAATTGATTTTGCCAACCCTAAACAATACCGCATAGCCGGCATCAGCGTGTCGGGTGCGATGTATAGCGATGTGCAAGCCATCAAACTTTTCAGCGGTCTTATAGAAGGAAAAGAAGTAACCATCCCCGGTGATCAAATTACTGATGCTGTGCGCAAACTTTGGAAACAAAGACTCTTCGCGGATATAGACATTAGCGTTGGCGAATTTCGAGGCGAAGAAGTTTATCTGGTCATTTCAATTAAAGAATCGCCAAGGCTCGACAAGTTTTCTTTCGATGGAGTAAGGAAGTCTGAGGCAGACAATCTGCGCGAAAAAATTGATTTAAGAACCGGCACGGTTTGCAATCAAAACATGAAGAACAACGCCATCAAAGTAATCAACGACTATTACATCGACAAAGGCTATTACAACAGCAAAGTGTTGGTCACTGAGTCGCCCAGCACTTTAATGCAGAACGGAGCAATTCTTCTCTTCAACATAGACAAAGGCGATAAAGTGAAAATAGAAGAAATAATAATAGAAGGTGCTGGTGGTGTGATGATAGAAAAGAAAACACTGCCCTTCGGAGTAGAAAAGATGCGGCCTGCAATGAGCCAAAGCAGAGCCAAACGATTATTAAAAAACACGAAAGAAAAAAAGTGGTGGCGCTTTTGGAAACAAAGCAAATATTTAGAAAAAGAATACGGGGAAGACAAAGACAAAATAATAGCCAAATACAACAAGGAAGGATTTAGGAATGCCAAGGTGTTGAGCGACTCGCTCTATTTCATCAGTGAGGAGCGTGTGGGCATCAGAATAAAAATAGAAGAAGACAAAAAATTCTATTTCCGCGATATTGATTTTGTGGGCAACACAAAATATCGCACCACTGCGCTAGACAGTGTATTGGGAATACAGAAAGGCGATGTATATAATTTGGAATTGCTGCAAACCCGCCTCAGTTTTAATCCCTCCGGTCGCGATGTATCATCCCTCTACACTGATGATGGTTATCTCTCCTTTCAAGCATCGCCAGTGGAAACTTTGGTGGAACCAGACAGCATAGATGTGGAAGTGCGCATGTACGAAGGCAAACAATACCGCATAGGACGTGTAAATGTGGTTGGCAATTCCAAAACAAATGACCACGTCATCTATCGCGAAATAAGAACAAGACCAGGAGAACTCTTCAACCGTTCCGACATTATTCGAACACAACGCGAATTGGCCGCTTTGGGCTATTTCAACCCAGAGGCATTTGACATCCAGATCAACCAACGCAACGAAGACGGATTGGTGGATCTTACTTATGTTTTAGAAGAAAAACCAAACGATCAGATTCAACTAAGCGGAGGCTGGGGTGGTGGACAAGTGGGCAGCAATCGCGGTCGCATTGTGGGTTCGCTCAGTCTTAGTTTTTCCAATTTTTCCATGCGCAATTTTTTCAAGAAGGAAGCATGGAGTCCGCTACCAACAGGTGATGGCCAACGACTAAGTGTAAGCGCAACCTCCAACGGTGTTTTTTTTCAGAGCTACAATCTCTCATTCAGCGAGCCTTGGCTGGGCGGCAAAAAACGCAACTCATTGAGCGTGTCAGCCTGGCACAGTATCCAAAGCAATGGCGTAACCAAAAAACAAGACGAAGCAGGCACAGCTACTAGAGCCGATTTGAAAATAACAGGTGGTGCCATTTCATTTGGAAAACAACTTCAAAAACCAGATGATTATTTTGTGTTTCAAAGCGGAATCTCATTTCAACATTACGAGCTAAATAAATACGGTGTCCTGTTCAAATTTGATAATGGCCACTCCAACAATCTGGCTGCGAACATGACCCTTTCGCGCAATTCAACTTCAGATCCTATTTATCCAAAGTGGGGATCACAAATTACATTTACTACCAAAGCCACATTGCCTTATACTTTCATAGGATCAAAGCTTGGCAACAAAGAATACGACTATCCCAACATGACCGACCAACAAAGATTTGATTGGGTGGAGTATTACAAATTCAAATTCACTGCCCAATGGTTTACGCCATTAAACAAACACAAAGAGCGCAACTTTGTGTTGAACACCAAGGTGGGTTTCGGATTCCTTGGAGCCTATAACAGACAGTTGGGCGAATCTCCATTTGAGCGTTTCTACCTTGGTGGAGTTTACCTCAGCGGATTCCTACTTGACGGTCGTGAGATTGTGAATCTGCGCGGATATGACGACCTATCCTTGACCGCACCTTCCGACACTAGATATGGAGCACGCCAGATAGGCGCACCAGTTATCGCAAAGTATGGTTGCGAATTGCGCTACCCACTATCGACTAATCCGCAAGCCACTATTTATGCCCTCACATTTTTGGAGGCAGGCAAAACTTGGGAAAAACTTGACCAGTTCGATCCTTTCAATGTCTATCGTTCGGGCGGTGTGGGTCTGCGTATTTTCTTGCCCATGTTTGGCCTCTTGGGCTTCGATTACGGATGGCGTCTTGATGACGTGCCGGCATCACCTGCTATGTCGCGTGGCACCTTCCATTTCAGCATCGGCATGAACCTAGGTGAATTATGATAACACCATGCAATTTATTTCAAAATAATTGGTTGAACGCGCCACTTACATTCGCCCTCCTTTTTTGGCTATGATGTAAAAAAAACAAAACAGAAAATGAAAAAGCTTCTTTTTTTACTTGCCGTTGTTCCGCTATTTAGCACGACACTGATGGCACAAAAATTTGGATATGTGGACACCAAATACATACTCGATCACATACCCGAATACCAAAGCGCACAGGCCGAAATAAATAAGCTAAGCGCACAATGGCAGAAGGATATTGAAACAAAATACAATACGATCGAAAAACTAGAAAGCGCATTTCAAGCAGAAAAAATACTGCTGACAGATGACATGCGAAAGAAACGAGAAGAGGACATTGACAAGAGGAAGCAAGAAGCAAAAGAAATGCAAAAGGCAAAGTTCGGAGTGGATGGTGAACTATTTAAAAAAAGAGAAGAACTGGTAAAGCCTATTCAGGACAAAATATTTGAAGCCATAAAAGAAGTGGCAGAGCAAATGTCGCTGATGGTAGTGTTCGACAAAGCCAACCACAGCAACATGCTTTACACCAATCCCAAACATGATATAAGCGATAAGGTACTAAAAAAAATGGGACTTAAACCAGGCGAGACCCTGGACGAAGAAGGCACAGACGAAGAGGAAAAAGAAAAACCGGAAGAACCAAAAGGCGGTGGAAAAACTGAACCGCGCAGCCCTAAAGGTGGCAACCCCGGAAAAAAATAAAGCACCGCAAACAATATTGCCCTTTGGCACGAATCTTAGAAACCCCAACAAAACAACCATATTAAATACAAAATGAAAAAAGTCTTTGTTCTTACTGCGGCTATTTGCCTCATCTCATTTTCAAACTACGCACAAAAATTCGGACACGTTAATGGACAACTTTTGGTGCAGCACATGCCAGAATACAAACTGGCTGAAAAGCAAATAGACACGCTTTACAATCAATACCAAGAAGTATTGAAACAGATGAAAACCGACTATGATGCCTTGGTGGTGAAAATTCAAGACCAACAAAAGGCGGGTAACCCAGCAACTCCAAAAGCACTGATAGAAAAGAACTTGGTGAAGCTGCAAGAAATGGAAAGCGAGATGTACGAAATAACCGAAACACGCAATTCAGATGTGGCACAGCAGCAGCAAGTAAAATTGGAGCCTATTCAGAAAACAGCACTAGCAGCAGTTGAAGCTGTAGGAAAGGAAAAAGGATTCACATACATTTTTGATGTAAGTACCGGAGTTATCCTTTATCTAAATGGAGAAGATGTAACTGCGCTGGTTTGTGCGAAGTTAAAAATTCCGGATTACACCAACGAGAAGCCAGAAGATGTTGTAGCTCCAGGAGTTCCTAAAAATTAAGAAGAATTTTCATTGCTATGAGCAATTGAAATTATACAGCAGCTTTAGAAGTATAAAAAATCCCGACCATTTGTTTGGCCGGGATTTTTTTGGCCTAAAGCAATAAAACAACGGCCTATTGTTCAACTTTATTCCAATTGTAATTATGAAATAGAACGGTCATTTCTCTCAGTTGTGGATGCTCCCCCAAAGGAGAGAATACAAGTGAGGTGATTGGAAACAACGAACTAGTGATACCATTTCAAGTTATGTCGCAGGCAAGCCATTTTCTCTCCAAGAAATTTTCCGCTTTTCTTCTCCTTAAGCAGAAGATGTCGAAGGCAGATGAGGTAGAGAGAACACAAGTGAAGCGCAAAATAAAATGGACTAATTCATAATTAGAAATAGTATAAATTGCAGCATTAAGAAATATCTCATTGTGTTACTATCAATTGAGTAACTACAATATCGTAAACTCTGTCCTTCTATTAAAACCATGCTCCTCATCGGTGCATTGCACATCATTCTTACATCGGTTCAGAACTTTTTGCTCGCCATAACCCTTGGCCACCATGCGCGATGCGTTAATGCCTTTTCCAGCAACGTAATTCACTGCACTTTTAGCCCTTCTGTCTGATAGTTTTAGATTATAGTCGTCACTCCCGCGTGAGTCGGAGTGAGAGCTTAGTTCAATACGCATTGTAGGATTGTCGTTCAGAATTATCGCCAATTTGTCGAGTTCCTTTCCAGCAGAAGCTGTTATTACATCGCTGTTATAGTCGTAATAGATATTGTCCAAACGCACTGTAGTTCCCTTTTCTAATTTGAACAAACGAAATTCGCGGCTATGTACTTTGTTGTTCGGATCATTGGTTGCAATCTTTTGTGTAAGCCTTGAATAACCTTCCTTAGTAGCAACGGTCAAGTAGTTTTTATTCTTCATCAAAGGGAACATATAAGTCCCCGTCTTTCCAATAATTACACTGTCCAGTTTGGTGGTGTCGCCATTTGCAATTTCGAACAGCTCCACTAAAGTACCAACTGCCGGTGCGCTGTCTTTATCGTACAACGCCTTGCCTGTAGTCATGTAGTCAATTTTCTGCATTTTTATCTCTACATTTTCCAAGTAGGCTGATCGAGGATCTGTCTTGGCTTGCACCGTTGTGGGCATATAGCCTTGCTTGATTCCTTCCAATATCACCACAGGCTTATAGGGCACTTTGATGTTGTATTCGCCACGTTCATTGGTCAGCACTTGAATCACAGAGCCATCTTCTTCGGTTACGGTAACCATTGTATTAGGAAGCGGTTGCAATGTTTGTAAATCGCGAACAATGCCGGTTACTATTACATCAGTTGGTGGGTGTATTTTAAATACATAAATATCGTCATCGCCCTTTCCGTTTTTTCTATTGCTGCTGAAGTACCCAACGGTTTCTTCTTGGTAGCAAATCATGGAAAGATCATCATAGTGCGAATTGGCAGGGTAGCCAACATTTTTTGCAGCGGTGGTATCAAAAGGATTGGTGTAGAAAACATCCAAACCACCCAAACACAAATGCCCGTTGGAAGAAAAGTACAATGTACTATCACCCACCAAAAAAGGAAACATCTCATCCCCAGAGGTATTTATTTTAGACCCTGCGTTTACAGGGACGCCCCATATCTCAGCAGTTTTATCGCAGTAATAAATATCGGTGCCACCTTTTCCGCCTGGCATATTACTCACGAAGTATATTCTATTGCGGCTTCTATTTAATGCAGGATTTCCAACTGAATATTCTTTGTTGTTATATTGGAAAGGGGTGAGGTTCTCGAATTTTTGCTCCGCAGTTGTGTATTTGGCGGAGTAGATACCGATATTTAATTTTCCCTTTCTGGATTTTTTTAGATTACCACGAAGTGTATTGTTTCTTGTGAAGTAAATCATGTTTTCAGAAGGGTCATAAGAGACAGTACCCTCATGGTAACGTGAATTCACTTTGTCCTCAATCATTGCTGCATTCTTGAGTGTGCTATCTTTATCAATGTCACAGGTATGTAGATTGAGATAGGGTTGCTGGGTCCAATTGTATAAGCGCTCGTTGGAAGTGGTGCTGCCTTGCGCACTGCTGAACACTACTTTTCCACCTGCAAAAAAGCCTGGCGCAAAGTCCGATGCTGGCGTGTTTATACTTGAATTTGTAATCGTATAAATTGCAGAGTCTCGCATTATTTTATTTGCAAAGTCAGGATTAGCAACATACTTTTTTGCAATGTCGTCATTCGGATTCTTGGCAAGAATGTTTTGATAAACTGACACTGATGCTTCATATTTTCCTTGTAGCTTGAGCACTTCAGCCAACAGTTTTAAATCCTCCGTTTTCGCTGCACCTGTAGCCAATAGTTGATTGTAATAACCTTCGGCATTGACCCAGTAGCCGCGTTTCGAGTCACAATCTGCCACTCTGCGCAAGGCCAAAGTATCGTTGGCATACTTTGAATTGCTTAGTATGTCTTTGTAAATCTCACCTGCCTTTTTGAAGTCATAGGTTTGGTAAAATTGATTGGCCAATTTGTGCTTCGCCTTTTGGGCCAACAGCACATTGCCGAGCATCAGCAGTAGCATTGTTGTAAAAGATATTTTGAATATATTTTTCATCATCATGATTTCGTGTTATGTGGAAAGAAGTAGTGGTTTCTTTTAAAAATATCTTGGCGACACATCAGCAGGAAATCCTTTTATCAAATCAAACCCAAGCATCAATTCATGCGAACCATCGCTGTACCTCCTTATGTCGCTTAGCGTGTAATCGTAAGCATAACCAATTTTAAATTTGTTGTTCACTTCGTATTGCAATAGGATACCTAGGGCATCCTGCCATCTGTACATTCCACCAACCCAAAATTTTTCGTAGAATAAAAACTGGGCAGTGACCTCCGCACTCAGCGGTGCTCCATCCACCGCTCTCAACAATATGGTTGGTTTAAATTTGGTGTAGTTCGAAATCTTAAACACTGCTCCTGCTATAAGAAACAAGTGTTGCTTTTCTACACTACTCAGTTTTACAGTATCGGGCAAGTTGTCGGGCAACAGTTTATTTGACAACAGTTTTGGTGCTGACAATCCAGCGTAAAAAGTTTTGCTGTAATACATCACACCAAAACCAAAATTTGGCAATGGCTTCATACTAATGTTGTTTGCAAAAACCTGATCATCCTTTACGTAAGGATTGAGATCTATCAGATTTGCACTAAACATATTCACTCCGCCCTTCAATCCAAAGGCAAGACGATTGGTACCAATAAACATGCGGTAGCTGGCATCTAGATAGATCCCTGTTTGCTTCACCGGCCCATATTTATCATTGATGATGCTTCCTCCAACACTTATATTTTCATTTCTTAAAGGAGAATGAACAGTAATGGTCTGAGTAGTAGGCGCACCCTCGAAATTGACCCATTGCGAACGGTGCAACGCAACAGCACTAAGCCTATCTGCACTTCCCGCATAAGCAGGATTGATGCTAAGCGTATTGAACATATACTGTGTAAAAAGGGGATCTTGCTGTGCTTGGATTTGAAAAGCACAACAGCCAATCAGTATGCTCAGTATTATTTGTATTTTCATTTTATTACTATTGTGACAATGAATGAATGCTTCCATTTTGATGCAGAATATTTTAGCGTTTTAGATAAATGTATCCTGTAAATACCGAACGTTGTTCTTGCTCATACACCTCACCCAAATCAAGTACGTAGTAGTAGGTGGCCGAAGGAAGTTCATCGCCCATCACCGCTCCTGATGCGTCCTTGCCATCCCAATCATTTTTGTACGGCTTTGCAGAAAACACTTCAGCTCCCCATCGGTTGAATATTTGAATACCGTTGCCAGGATAATAACCGAGGTTTGGAATAAAGAGCACATCATTGGTTCCATCTCCATTGGGCGATATAGCATCAGGTATAAGAACTGTTTCGCAGTCTTGCAATACAAATTGCACACTATCGGATGTCGTTCCGCAATCACCGTTGTCAATAGTCCAAAGCAGCCAACTCACCTCATTGACCAATGGGGTGGTTATGCTTCCCAATGAAATCACTAGTTCAGTATTTGAAATAGAATCTTCGAGTACTATTTCTCCTTCAATAATTGTCCAAGAACCCATTGCAGGAAATATTGCCGCATTCGCATCTAGATTGAAAGGCGTGAAATCATTAGAGCAAAAATCATTGGAAGGACCAGCATAAGCCACCTCATGCAGCGGATCATATAGTACCATACAAACAGTATCTGAAGTGATGCCGCATGCGCCATTGTCCACAGTCCAAGCATAACAATGCACACCTGTAGGAATATCCGATACCAAAGTATTTGGATCCGATGGCAACACAATAGTGCCCGCATTTCCATCTAGTGATGTCCATTCACCTATAGCATTGGCACTGCCTGAGCCAACCAATACACTGCCATCCATCTCATAAAAATCTTGCCCTCCGCAGAATGTAGTGTCTTCGCCTGCATAAGCATCGGTGACTTGGCTATCACTTACGAAAAACCATATCGTGTCAGTAGTCAATCCATTGTCGCAAGGCCCATTGTAGATGTGCCAAATAAAGGCGGTTTCATTTAGAGCAATATTGCTTGCTGTGGTGTTAAACTGGTTTGAGTCCAGAAACACCGCTGCACTATCTCCCGAAAATTGCGACCACCAGCCATAGGCAGGGAAAGTCGGTTCGTTTCCAATCAAATCGACACTACTTGGTTTATCACATATTATCTGATCTGGCCCCACCAAAGCATCAGGCGATGTTGGATCAAATACAGTAACCAGCATGGTGTCCATGGTGATTCCGCATTCACCATTGTCGAAAGTCCATATAGCTTCTGTAATTCCAATGGCCAAATCATGAATCCAACTTGTTTCGTTTGGTGCATTTGAAAATACCGGATTGCCAGGGTGTGCTCCAAATGTCCAAAGACCATTACCCGGAAAAGTAATCATGCTACCAGCCATAATCACGCTGTCTTCTGGGAAACAGATTTCCAAATCTGGGCCGGCATCGGCTATTGGGGCTTCCGCAAAATTTACGTTGATCACCACATCATCAATATCCTCTGGGTCGCATGGGCCGTTGTAGATGTGCCAAGCCAAAGTGTGCGAGCCAACGGTTAATGAAACCACCTCAGAGGTTGGAACTAATGAATCAACCAGCACACCTCCCAACGAGATCACTTCCCAATGGCCAGTGGACGGAGGCAGTGGCGCTGTTGCACCTAAAACTACTGAGGCTTCGGGTGTGCACAATTCAAAGTCCGGTCCTGCCAAAGCCAATTGTGGATTCTCCGGAAAAACATGGATGACCAACGTGTCCGTACTTATTGAATCCGCACAAGGGCCATTGTCAATCGTCCAAACGAAAACATTGTCGCCTGTTCCCATGCCATTCACAGGGCTATTCGGATTTTGAATGGAAACGATAGTACCCGTTCCCGCTATCAAAGTCCAATAGCCAATGGCCGGAAAAATGGGCTCATTTGCACAAAGAGCTGTATCGTTTATGGGGAAACATAATTCAATATCGTCACAGGCGTCAGCAGGGGGTTGCGATTGGTCATAGACATAAATGCATACAGTATCAGATGGTAGTGCATTCACACATGGGCCATTGTAATACTGCCATACAAAACAATTGAGCCCAACAGGCAAATCGCTGATAGTGGTCATTGGATTGTTTACTGAATCAATGTTGCCACTGCCTTCTAGCACCAGCCAAGTACCCACATTGGGATCTTCTGGAATGCTGCCATCCATTATTACTTGCGATGTTGGTGTGCAGATAAACTGATCTGGCCCCGCTGTTACAATCGGATTTGGCGGATACACACGCACACACATGGTATCAGTGGTTATTCCATTTGGGCAAGGGCCATTGTCAACCACCCATTCCAAACATGTTGTTCCTTGACACAATCCCATCACCAGCGTATTCGGATTGTTCGCATCACCTATGATCACGTCATCTGGACAGGGGCTACTTGTCACAATCCATTGCCCAACAGCAGGGGGCAATACGAATATTCCCTGAAGATTAACCACTGTATCTGGCAAACAGATTTCAAGGTCTGGCCCTGCATTAGCATCAGGATTAAATTCATTGTAAATAACAACACTTGTTACATCCGAAGAAATACCACATGCACCGTTATTCACAGTCCAAACAAAAAGGTGAATACCAACAGGAATGCAACAAAAAGTTTCTACAGGATTGGTCAGATCGGTATAGCAAAGTCCAGGTGTAATTGGAGTCCACTTGCCACTGGCGGGGAAAGTGGCTGGTGTTGCACCCGCTGTTCCACAATCTGATGGTGTACAAAGCACAATATCCGGTCCAGCTTCAGCTGGCGGTTCGTTTGGATTAAACACGCAGACGGAAACTGTATCGGATGTTATTCCACATGGCCCATTGTTCACAGTCCAACTAAAAGTATAGCAACCCACTTCAAGATTATCAATTTCCGTAATCATTTCTGTGGGATTAGAGAAATTGACAGTGGTTGGGCCGTTGTTCTGAGTCCATTCTCCTGTGGTAGCGCCTCCCACAGGCGAGCCTGTGAGGGTTGAGGTAATTGGGGACAGATCAAAAGGAGCACACAATGAGTCGTTTATGCCTGCATAAGCGGGCGGTA
>JAYSWI010000404.1:0-4465 GCA_043718125.1 Flavobacteriales bacterium | reverse complement strand
TATAAGTCTGCAGGAATTTACACGGTGCAAATTGGATTAGTCGGTCCACAAAGTGAAGATGGTTCTACACAAAAAAGATGTGCCACTAAGAAAATTTCCGTTGGCACATATCAGGAATTAGCTGCTTTAAGTGCGACAGAATTTGAATCTGAAATGCGACCTTCCATTGTCCATAACGATATGCTTTTTATGCATGACAAAGACTCGCAAACTTTGCTTTTCAAACCAGATTCGATGTTGTACTATGTGGAGTTTAAACAAAGTCACTCTCAAATTCTATTGGATGATCCCTATTTTGAAAATATCAAGTATGAAATCACTGAACGATACAGTGAAGAAGAAACTGTTTACAAGTATTCCGTTGGAAATACTACTGAAATGGCTGTGCTTCTGCGTATCTATAAAGATCTAACTCAAAATGGATATGTGGAGAGCATAGTCCGCGAGGACAAAACAAATAATTTCGACTTCTCGACTATTAAGAAATGGTGGTTTGTACCCGATTCCATCACCTCGGCCATCAACAGGCATTTGAACAAATTCAATGACATCAGATTTAGTCCTGATGAGTTCGAAATCCAAAAAAATTCATTCGACAATCTGGATTATATCGCCCAAGTTTTGCTTCAGGAACCTGAATTGAAATTGCGCGTCATGGCACATACTGACAGCCTTGGCACTGAGGAACACAACCTTAAATTATCGCAGCTTCGGGCGCAAGCGGTGGTGAATTTTTTGCTAGAAAAAGGAGTAAAAAAGAATCGCCTTTTGGCTGAGGGCTTTGGCGAATTTGCGCCAACTGCCAATAACACTGACGAAGTTGGGCGCGCACTCAATCGCAGAGTTTCATTCGAAATCTCTATTGACCATTCACGGTTAGAAAAAAGATAAAGGAAACCGCAAGTAATTTTTCATTTAAGGAAACCTCTTTGGAAATGAATCGTTCAAAGTCAACCCTAAATGCAGAAATTAGAACGCATACATATCAGGATCTCATTGCTCATTGCAGTTGGCTACATTGCTTGCTGTACATTACATGCACAGGATTATGAAATTACGGAGGCGCCTTTCAATTCGGAGGAGGCCGATTTTAGCGGAGCTTTTAATGGCAATCAATTTGTTTTTTCTTCCACGCGTGCCAAAACAAATCTTTCATTTTTAGAAGACACCATTCAAGCATTTTTCACAGACCTTTATGTAGTGGAAATAAATGCTGATGGTGAATTTGGAAAGGCCAATGCGTTGAAAGGAAACGTAAATACTTTACACAACGAAGGCCAAGCTACTTTCAGTCCTAGTGGCAATTTGATGATCTATACAGGCAACGTTAAGAATGGTAAAACCAATAAATTTCAAAAAGTTGAGGAGTTTAAACTAGGACTTTTTACTGCTGAAAGATTTAAGGACAATTGGCTTATTACGGCCGAATTTCCGTACAACTCACGCGATGGAAAATTCAGTGTAGCCCATCCATGTTTGAGCGACAACGATAGCGTTCTGTATTTCGCCAGCAACATGCCTGGTGGCTATGGTGGTTCTGATATTTATCGTTCGTTTTGGAAAAGTAATATGTGGTCGGTTCCTGAAAATTTAGGAAAAAATATCAATACAAAAGGCAACGAATTTTTTCCATTTATAAATGAGTTTGGCATCTTGTTTTTTTCTACAAATGCACGCGAGGATTCTGAGGGAATGGACATTTACTACAGCACCGAAGAGAAAAAAGAATTCATTGAACCACAGCGATTAAATGGTTCTATCAATTCAGAATATGATGAGTTTGCATACTCTGAAAAACCAGGAGTGCATACCGGAACTTTTAGTAGCAATAGAAACGATGGTGTGGATGATATTTTCTTCTTCGCCAAATACATCAACAATTTTCAGAACTGTCATAATAATGATAAGCCTTATTTGTGTTATCACATTGTGGACGAAAAACTTTTAAATGTCGATAGTTTACCTTTTAAGTATGAATGGAATTTGGGTGACGGTACTGTGCTGCATGGCAACGAAGTGGACCATTGCTACAAAGCTTATGGAAAATATACTGTTACCTTAAACGTAATAGACACAACTACAAAGCAAGTATTTGCGAAAGTGAGTCGGGTTGAAATAAACTGCATGGCCGAGGACAAACCGTATATCATAACGCATGATACGATATACGCCAATGTACCCTTTGAGTGTCTTGTGGATTTAAATGAATTCAAAGGATTTGAAGTAGAAAAAATTGAATGGGAACTAAATGATGGTTCACAATTTCGAACCAAAGAGTTCACACATCAATTCAAACAAACTGGGTCTTACCAAATTAAGTGTGGCCTAATAGGAAAGAAAAAGGGAAAAATTTACCCTAGAATTTGTGTGTTCAAAGACATTGTAGTAATCAATAAACCTATAGACAAAATATTGCCTGCCGTCTTGGCTTGCTGCGACTTGGTGGATGTTAAATATTTAGTGATGAAACAAGCCACAATGCTAATGGACAGCGCTGGCAAAAGGCTGTCTCCATTCTATCGTTTAGTAATTGCGCAATCAGGCACCCCAATAGCCGAAGAGGATAAACGCTTTACGATGATAGCCGAAGAAATATCAGAGTTAAAAACTGAATTGGGATATGAATATTCTATTGAACAAGCGATGGAATGGTCTGAGCTTATTCCAATTTACGAGGGGTTAAAAAAGGCAGGTTTTACTTCAGTTTATGCAGAGTTGATGAGCGAGGCTGAATACAAACATCAATTTGTGAAGGTGTTGGAAAAAATGAAAGGGAAAGATGCTTCCCTTAAAGCCCCAACGTTTGGAGACTCTCTCAAAATTGCGGATAATAGATTTCGAATTTCACTCTTGAAGTCAAAAGTGCGGGTTGATTTTTCCAATCCGTATTACAAAAATGTCAATGCTGAAATAACTGAAATAAAAGCAGATGAAGGTTTTGAATATATAGTTGCTGATGCTGCTTCTTTTGAAGAGTTGCAAAACAAACTGGATGAGCTAAAACGAGAGGGTTTCACAACTGCTGAGATACAAGAATTCTCAAACGAGGAATTTGACAAGAGCATTTTGAAAAAAGGATTTTATCAAGCGGCAGAAAAAGAAAAGACATTCAAAATCATGCTCTCGCAAACGAAAGAACCCATGACTTTCAATGATGTTGCGTTCAGCAAAGTGGAGCAAGAAATAACAGAAACAAAGACTGCTGAAGGGTATGCATATATAGTAGAAAGCGCAACGAATTACGAGGACCTGAGCGAAAAACTTAACGCTCTGAAAAGAGAGGGGTTCACGAATGCAGAGATACAAGAATTCTCAATCGAAGAATTTGAAAAGAGCATTTTGAAAAAAGGATTTTATCAAGCGGCAGAAAAAGAAAAAACATTCAAAATTATGCTTGCGCAAACGAAAGAACCCATGGCTTTCAATGATGTTGCATTCAGTAAAGTGGAACAGGAAATTACAGAAATAAAGACTGCTGAGGGATATGCATATATAGTAGAAAGCGCAGCGAATTACGAGGACCTGAGCGCTGTGCTTGATGACCTGAAAAGTGAGGGCTTCAACAGCGCAGTGATAAAAGAATTTTCAACTGATGAATTTGAAAAAGTAAGATTGAAAAGCGGACGTTATTCAACAGAGGATTCAACGAAGAACAAACTTCAGGATAGACAAATTTACACTCTCGTGATTGCGGAGTCTATACAGAGACTACCATTTAACTCGAAGGTTTTCGCTGGCATTGATGAAAACATCATTGAGTTGAAAATGAGTAATGGCGAAGGATATCTGTATGCAATTCGCAATGTCTCACAAAAGGAAGACCTAAATGATTTGTTGAAGCAAATGAGCACGGAGGGGCGCATTTTGTGCTATATCGACAGCCTCACATTGCCTTCTTTTGATGCCCGAGTGAGCAAGATTGGAAAGTACATCGCACCCAAAAATCCGCAAGGGCTGAATGTGGAATTTTCAAAACTTTCTGATATTAAATTTGAATACAACAGCGCAGAAATAAAACCTGAATCATTCGCCAATTTGAACTACATCGCTTCCATGCTCATCATTGAAGAAGGTTTTAGTTTGAGACTTGGGGCACATACATGTAACGTAGGAGGAGCGCCATACAACAAAGACTTATCTGCCCAAAGAGCTCAATCAGTATTGGAGTATTTCGTTTCTAAAGGAATTGAAAGATCAAGGATATTTCCTAAAGGGCATGGATTGGAAAAACCAAAATCAAGCAACAAATCAGACGAAGGTCGAAAAATAAACAGGCGTGTAGAGTTTACTGTCGTATTCAATTCTCGCATTACACCTTAAGCAAAAAATATGAAAGCAAAAATTTATACTGCACTATTCGCTGCAATTTTTATTGCCGCTACTGCTCTTGCACAGCCAGTTCCGGCATCGGATGAAAACATTCCGTTTCTTGTTACTTTCGGAAAGGAAGCAGGCACTAAATGGG
>JAYSWI010000403.1:0-4466 GCA_043718125.1 Flavobacteriales bacterium | reverse complement strand
AACTCACAATTTAATGACAGGCAAAATGGTGCTACCAGATTTTATCAAGTAGGGGCCACTATTCCAAAACGTAGTATCAATATGAATTTCTAAAGTGCTTGTTTTTTGCGTGTGTACCAATTGACCTATTGTGTCATACACCATAATTTGCTCAACTGTTTTTGAACGGATTAGAATCTTATCACTAAATGGATTTGGAAAACAAACCATCAGTTGTTGCTGTTCTGAAACATGAAGATCGATTAGTGATACTTCTATGTTTTGCGTGCAAAAGAGTGCATCGGTGATGGTGCAGGAAAAGCTGCCTTGTGGTGCATCTGATAGCACATTGGTTTCGTTGTTATTATTCCACAAATAGGTGTATGGAGCGTAGCCTCCTTCCACGTCTAAAATCACACTTCCATTTGCTCCGTTGTTCGGATTTGTTATTGATGTTGTAATCTCAATATTGGTGCTTTGTAGTATTGAAAAATTTTGTGAAGCTGCGCAGTTATTGGCATCAATCACGCTCAACACATATTCTCCAGCATAGATGGCATCGGGGTTTTCACCATTCCAATCCAACTGAAAGTTGCCTGCCCCACCTGTTACCAAGGCACTAGCACTTACTGATTCATTGTAACAAGCCAGCGGTGCATTTATAGCAATATTTATATTCTCATTTTGCTCCACAATAGCATTATATAATAGCAAGCACCCAGCGGAATCTGTAACAGCCAATGGATAGCTTCCAGCATACAACTCTTCGGGATTTGCTCCATTCCAGTCAATGCTAAGTGGGCCATTGCCACCAGTTGCTAGTAAGCTCGCAGAAACTGACTCACCATAACAAGCTGAGGGTATTTCTGATAAAATAATTATTGGACTTGGGCCTTGCAATTCAATTGCTCCTGTGTACAAACAGCCATAAGCATCCATCAATTGATAATTGTGCACACCTGCTTCTATGTTGTCCAAAACAAAGCTGTTCAATGCCGCATCGTTGTTCCAAACTATTTCTTGTATTGCGCCTTCCAAAACTTCGATCACAATATTTCCATCGCTGCTGTCATAGCAATTGGGTGATGTCGTTGTTGTAGAAATGATTGTTGTGGGCGATGTTGAAACTTCGAAAGTGTATGTCGCAGTGTAGCCAAATTCATTGGTTACATCTACTGAATAAATTCCTGATGATTCCGCAATAATTGTTTGTTCATCAGAGCCATTATTCCAATTGTAGTTTGTAAAAATTCCGGGATCTAAAACGACATTTTCACCATCACAAAAGCTTATTTGTTCTGTTTGGTTTGTTGGCATCGGGGCAGTTTCTCCTTCTACCAAGTTGTAGCTTTGGTTGGTGGCAAGGTCATAAAATTTATCAACCCAACCCGAGGGCCAATACACCAATAGTGAATCAATGGTTATGGACGATGCTGCGCCAATTATTTGACTGTGGGAATCTTGCGTCAAGTAATTGGATCCGCAATTAGTTTGATGCGTATAGCCATGCCCGTTTCTATGTATTTGAAGGATTGCACCTATGCCGTCTTTATTGCTAACCGTTCCTGTAAGCCCAATTTTTATCCATCTATTTGAACCCGTATTTTTATAGGTAGTTACTTTGGCAGGCACTTGACTGTAGGTACAAAAATCAACATGGCCATCGTTGTTGATATCACCTTTTGCACTGCAAAATGATCGGTTGTATAAAGCACCATTACTCAAGTTGGACACCACAAAAGCTCCTTGAGTATCATTCATCAAAATTTTATTGTTGACATAACCATCGGATACACAAACATGCAAGTCCTCGTAGCCATCGTTGTTGACATCAAGCCATAAAGTATTCCAGCAGTTGAGGTAAAGCACGCTGTTGTTGTCAACCGCCACCTCTTCAAAGTTTGCATTCGTATTTTTCAACAACATATTTCCTTGACTATCGCCTGATACATAAATATCGAAGTCACCATCTTGGTCATAGTCAGCAATGGAATTGGACATGCCCATCAATTCAATGTCAGCACCACTTGTGGCCGAAACGTTTGTAAACAATCCGCCATAGTTGAGGTAAAGTTTGCTTGGGAATAGGTGATCATAAGTGATGTACAAATCGGGCCATCCATTGAGGTCAAAATCCGCCCAAGCGGATTGAAATGGAGTGTTAATACTATAAGGTGTGTTCAGCGCAGCGGTTGCATTTGTAAAAGTGCCATCACCTTGGTTGTGCAATAACCAACTGTCATCAATAAATCCTGGAATTTGATAATTGCAAATATGCACATCAAGAAAACCATCTTTGTCGTAGTCGGCCCAAGCGCAGCCATAAGAGTTGGCAATGGCACTTGGCAAATTGAGATTGGCAGTAGCGTCCACAAGGTTGCATAAGTTGCCATCGTTACGATAAAGTTTGCAACTGTTTTTATGATAGGTAATAAAAAGGTCGTAGTCGTTGTCGTTGTCAAAATCAACCCAAGTGGGCTGCTTTGCTTTCAAAGTATTGGCAATAGTGGCGAAGGGTACGAACTCGTCATAATGGTTGTTGAGATAAAGCCGAATGGGCTGATTGGCATCGCAAACCGTCAAATCATCCCAACCATCCTTATCAAAATCGAAATAGCTAAGGCCACTTCCGAAAGTATTATCAGCTTCTCCGCTCACAGTAATATCATTGTAAATAATGTTGAATTGTGCAAACAACCCTTGGCTTAAATAAGCAAGAAAGTGAAGCAATAGAAGCGAGATAATACTCTTCTTCATAACACATAGTTTTATGTAAGGTTCGTTACAGCACAGCTTGAAGTTGTGCATCATTAAGGTGTAACGAATTAAAAGTCATCGTTGCTACCAAACCAACTTTATGTTAAGAAAATGTCAGAATATTTTCTTTTGTGGAAGAATGAATAATAAATAGACAACCGTCAATTGTGAGGCACGTCTTGCAAATCATTTTTTCGGATTATGAAGTTAGACACTATTGATAGCCTCTTAATAAATCCGCATTGGCTTGCATTAGCTGATTGAAAAAGGCTTCTTTGAATCTCCGTCAATAAATTTCTAGAAATGAAAAATTTCTGTGTAATTCTGTGTTTTCCGCGCGAGCAATGGCATTGCGAGTTAGGCAATAAATTCAATCATCTTTTGTATTTGATGGCTTGTGACCAGCGAATGGATGGCCGTTCAATAATCCGCTCAAAAAACCAAGCGAAGGCAATACTGAATGCAAAAGCAATGAACATCAAAACGATTTTTTCCGCAAGCGAATGTGCGTATTGAGCTGTGTAATAGAGAAAGGTGCAACCAGCAAAACTGTGGGTGAGATATAACGAATACGAAATGTCGCCAGCCCACTCAAGCAGTCTTACGCGAACCCGCTCAAAGGAAATAATGAGTGCAGTACCAATTGCAAACAGAGAACTGTAAAGCGAAATTTCTTGCCTTGTTGTAAGAAAACAAAAGAAATAAAACACCAACAATTGATACCAGTTGATGCGCCCTATATGATGCAAAAACGCTGCGATACCGATAGCGAAAACGGGAGTGAAGAAAATAAAGTTGTTGTTGCCATCATACCCTACAAGATGGGATAGCAGACAAAAGGTGATGAGACTTACCAGCATCACCCAATCCTTTCTGTGACTAAACAGTGGGAAAATAAGCGCAATAAAAATGTAATATTGAAACTCGATGGCCAAGGTCCATAGCAACTGCACATACCAAGCGACACCCGCAAAATCGGCTGTGAGAAAAACGTTGTTCAATATGCGATAGCCGTCAGGATGAAGGGCATAGTCTCCACCGCACCAATAGAAAATTTCTTGCAATGCATAAAGACAAAGGCAGAGCAACATCGGTGGGTGCAAGCGCGCCAATCGCTTTAGCCAAAAGGTGGGCGCATGGTACAATTTGTACTTGGCATAATGCAGCGAAAGTGGAATTACAAAACCGGATACCACAAAAAATACATGCACTCCATAATGACCAAATATGCCCAACTCCTTCACTGCATTTCCATCCGGTAAAAACTCGCCTGCAAAGGGATCGCTATGGGTGACATAGTGCGAAAAACAAACCATCATCGCGGCCAGCGCACGTAATGAATTGATAACGTTGACTTGATTATTTGAGGACAAATTGAAATTGAATTGAAAGGCCGCGAAGATGGTGGAATGAACATGGCATTGAAGAGTCTATTACTGTTATAGATTTTTGGTTCTGTAAGGAATCGTTTTTTTAGTGAACAATTACAGCCTTCAGTTTGTCTTCTTTGCAGGTGATAAACCTCTCTTGCATTTTTCACCGAAAATGTGTTAAACACATTGCGGAAGAAAATAAAAAGCAACACACATTTGCACCCTCATGTATCAAGAAGCATCCTTTCAGGGAATTATTAAAATCATCTTTTGGTTTTTTGTTATTTCATTTCTAATTCGATTGTTGGGCAGAATGCTTATGCCATATCTTATCAAGAAAGGTGAGCAAAGTTTGCG
>JAYSWI010000402.1:0-4494 GCA_043718125.1 Flavobacteriales bacterium | reverse complement strand
GCCAAGGCTTCATACATTTCAGAATAAATACATTGGATGCTCTTTCTGTGGAAGATTCTATTCAAAATCAATCTTTTATTTTCTTCGACTTTAATGAGCCTATCATAACCACCTGGGCAACTACTACTTTTTTCCAATGTGAAGAATTGCCAGTTCCAGAGCTAATTCAAGCTGGAAATGTGATTAGCACAACTATGGAAGGTGATTACACTTGGTATATAGACAATGTGCAAATAGTAGAAGCCAATACCAATGCAATCACAATTACACAAACAGGAATGTATGTGTTGATGGTGACCCAAGAGAACGGCTGTTCAGTTAGCTCAAGTCCCATATTCCTAACGGATATTACCACTTTCGCAAGTCAACGTGTTTCTATTTCCATTTCGCCAAATCCAGTAGCGAGCGAGGCACATATATCCTTGATAGGATATAATAGTGGAACGTTATCATTGGTGGTGAGAAATGTATTAGGCCAAACAATGGTTGCAAAACAGGTGATAGGTAACCAAACAAAAATCAACTGTACAAATTTGCCTTGTGGGTTTTACTACCTCACTGTTTCGGATGAAAGTGCTTTACAATCGCACACTGTAAAGTTTGTTGTGGAATAATAATTAGTGGCCTGCTGAAAAAGTCAAACCTACTTTGGCCGGAGTAGTTGATTGCTCCTCAATTTTTTTTCGCAACCGCAGAGGACGCAGTCCCGATAGCTATCGGGAGCGCAGAGTTGGTTGCGAGTTGTTTTGCTTTATGGTGTTTGAATGCTAAACTATTTCAAACCATTTGAACAAGAATAGTGCAAAGGTTTATACATGATAGGGTCGCATTGCATCCATTTGATGTTGACGCAACTGTTGTCAAACTATAGTGAGCCAACGAATTTTTACTTTTTCAGCAGTCCCTAAATAGTAAAAGTCATTTGCAACCACTTATTCCATCCATTTTCTTCGAGGTAGAGTAATATCATTTTGTCGCGCGAAAATCCGAAACTCAAGTCGGCAGTTAATTTTTTGGCGAACCAAAACTCGAAGCCCAAAGCACCATAGCCACCAAAACCAAAATCCGTGCGCGGTCTGAAAGTCTGAATTTGATTGGGATTGCTGGCACCAATGAACAACTGATAATTCTGTTCGGCCACATAAACCGAAACACCTTCGACACGTGTGCCCAACATGCTACCTCCAAGCTGAACATAAAAATTGGCTATGTCATTCATATACCAACCTTGTCTGAAACCTAGGTTGATATTGATGCGCTGCTCTTTGCCTGTGATAGGGAAAAGTTGAACATCGTTCTGTGCATTGACTTGCTGCCCTGTTCCGAAAAACTGAATAGTGAACTGATCAACAGCCTTCAACCTTACACCGTTCATGTTAGCAATTAAGGCTGAATACCTATTGAAATTATATTTCAATTGAAACCCGATGCTAAGAGTTGGCAGGTAGCGCATGTTGCTTGGATAAGCATCTCTTGGCAATGTAAAACCGGAGGCATTGTAGTAAGTCTGTATTTGTTGTGTGTTCTGCAAAGTCAGGTTCAGAACCTCTTCTATGCTGTAGTAGCGCACTTCATTTTGGCCAATATCGGTGCCTGTATTTCCCACACCGTTGTAAAAATTTGCTGTCTTCTTGCTTGCAAAATATCCGCCAAGGTTGAGCCCAAAACTGAATCCGTGGATAGTGTCTTCTTGCTCCTCTTCATCCTCGTCCCAAAGTAAATTGATAGGTTCGCGATGCACATTCGATCTATGATGAAATATACTTTGCGCTTCCAAACTCAATGGCAAGTTCATCACGTTCATTGATATTATCAACAAACAATAATTGTAGAAATATTTTTTCTTCATCGGCACAAAACAAATAAGTTTGGACTGTGGTACTCCCTATTTTTTTTACAATCTTTTATTTTATTGCCCTTCTAGAAAAATACAACCCCTTGCTTTTCGCCATCACTGACATAGAAACCACCGGCAGCCACGCAAGTGGAAATAGCATCACCGAAATTGGAATTTGCTTGCATGATGGCGAAAAAGTAATTCGCGAATTTCAGTCATTGCTCAATCCAGAAGTTGCGCTTCCGCATTACATCACAACGCTCACAGGCATTACCAATGAGATGATACAGGGAGCGCCAAAATTTGAAGAAATTGCCCAAGAGTTACTTGACATTTTTGAAGGAGCTGTGTTTGTTGCCCACAATGTTCAGTTCGATTATTCTTTCATCAAAGCAGAGTTCGAGGCTATCGGAATAAAGTGGCAAAGCAAGCGATTGTGTACTGTAAGACTGGCCCGAAAAGCCTTTCCTGCTGCGCCTTCTCATGCACTGGGGAATATATGTAACTGGCTAAATATTCGCAATGAACAAGCGCACCGTGCTTTGTCAGATGCACGCGCGGCAACCGAAGTATTTCAGAAGTGCAAAGAAATTTTAGATCCTAGTGTTTTGGAAAAAATGATTTCTCGCGGTGCACCAGAAATTTTTCTTCCACCCAATTTGGATAGAAACGAGTTTGATGCACTGCCTGAAAAACCAGGCATTTATTTCATGCTAAATGAGAAAGGAAAATCAATTTATATAGGCAAAGCGAAAAATTTGAAGAAAAGAGTGCAGCAACATTTCACCACAAAAACTGATAGCAAGCGCCTGCAAGATTTTATGAAAGAAATACATCATGTTTCGTTTGAGCTATCGGGTTCGGAGCTAATTGCACTTTTGATGGAAGACCATGAAATACGTCAGCATTGGCCA
Source organism: Flavobacteriales bacterium (assembly GCA_043718125.1). GTDB lineage: Bacteria > Bacteroidota > Bacteroidia > Flavobacteriales_D > Sanyastnellaceae > JANNVZ01. The sequence continues at coordinate 1,743 of JAYSWI010000402.1, read as the reverse complement.
AAGCACAATGCGGCACAGAAGAATAAAGTGAATAAGCAAAGTATCATTTCTTATACTGATCAGAAAGGATACGAAAGGCTGGCAATGCAAAGCGGAATAAAAACGAATGCTGCAGTAAAAACATTTTCCACCTCATACAGGGCCAAGGAATGGTTGGCCAAAATGGCGAGTGAATTTGATTTGGATCCGCGCCTATTGGGTCTTGATATGTTCGATATAAATGCCCCATGGCCTGCCGTTGATGATCATAACAACAATTTGGAACGAGCACTTTTGGAATTCAAAAAAAGGGAACCGAGTTTTATACTTCGTGCAGAAGGCAGAAATCTTGATGAATATTCGTGTGTGATGGTGAAGTGCGGTGTGCTTCGGGGTTATGCTTTTTTGTCTAATGATATAAACGATTTGGAAACAATAGAATCCGCATTGTCGTTGCTGCCATCTACCGAAACCAACGCAGCCATTATGCGCAATTTGGTTGAAAATGCTGAATCTGACAAACTCATTATGATTCCGGATGCCGACCTTATCACAGATGGGCTGACCCGAGTGCGTTAAGGATAAAAAAAGGATGTAGCACCAGTCACTTCTGGATGGCTGCTCCAGCTTGAAAAAGGAAATGAGCGTTGAAGCAAACCTGTTTGTTTATGCAGTCACTCGTGTTTTTGCGGTTATCCTCCTTGCAGTTCTTTTTCTAGACTGCTCTTTACGCCTCTTAATTAACGCACTGAATTCCTTTCGTTCTGCATCGGTCCACGGTTTGTCCAGAACTGTGAAGTCAACATTTTTCGGTTCTCTGATTAGTCCCATTTTGTTTATTTATTAAAATATTGATTAATTAATCTGTTTGCTGCCTGAGTTTCAATCATCATTTTCGTCCCTCTGAAATGAGTTGCGAAAAGTGTTTCTTGATAGTGCTTGACCAAAACAGTCTTAGCATCAAACGCAAGGTAGCCGTCATAACCTTTCTCAAAAGAGAGTTTACAAGCGAACGCAACTAAATTGCCTGGAATACCTGCATAAATTTTTGTCTTGCCCTTGTTGAATTTTGCGCTTTCAATCAAGTGCATATAAATGTGGTCGCCTTGGTAGCTTAAACTTATTAGACCTTGAATAATTTTGATTGTCTTTGATAACAAGTTTGTAAACTTCGCGGTCAGTGAGTTTAACTTGCTCTTTCCACTTAAACTGCCAATCAGCTTTATTTATTTTCTTGCTATCCATAGCGAAAAGTTGAAAAATATCGGTGTCAAACACATCGCCAGAAACTACATTTTCAATCGAGTTCGTAAGCTTGTCAATCTCAATGTTAACTAATATTTTCTTATGCTTTTTCACTCCTTAAAGATCCGGAAAAGTCGCCAAAAAAAAAGTTCATTAAATGCACAAATAATTGAAATGTGAGCTGTGTCCAAACATTACTATTAACTGATGGCTTTTTCCAAGAAAGTTTTCATTGGTTTCGCAGCGTAATAATGATCCATTATGGTTTTCAAAAGTTTATCGGACTCAATTAATTTTGAATCTAACTCCACCCAATAATAAAATTGCTTATTGAAAATGTAAGGGCATTTCTCTGAAATTATTTTGAATTCTGGAGGTAGTATTTTATTGCGTTCACCCTTTATATCCTTCCAATATTTAGCAAACTCTTTGTCTGAAATCAGCTTCAAAAATGCCTTAGGATTTTTTGCAATTGTGGTGCGAATTTTTTGCAGCATTTCTTTGTCCGGCATTTACACT
>JAYSWI010000401.1:0-4510 GCA_043718125.1 Flavobacteriales bacterium | reverse complement strand
CCATGGCTCGGCCTGACACTAAGGAACTATTGCCATTGATATAGCTGTCCAACAGATTTTCATCTTGCTGGCTGAGTGCAGGTTCGCTCATTTCGCTCAGTGCTTTTTCTATTGCCAGCACATTGGCGAGTGCCGGCCAATCCAACGCATCACTGCTCGAAGGAGTAAAGTAATCGCCCATGGTATTCACAAGTGCTATGGCCTGATCGTATTCGCCCTTTGCATCATACACCTCGGCAGCTTGCAGGCGGTCGTTGGGGAATTTGGCAATATTGAGCCAGCCAAGGAAGGTAGCCAGTTTCAGCGAATCGGCCGTAATTGTATCTCCATCAAGGCTATCTGTTTTGTAGAGCAAAGCCGAACTTCGTTCGTACAGATAATGACCCATATCAGCAGCCAATAGTTCTATGGCACTTGCTTGGGTGAGTCCTTGGTTCATCTGGTCTTTTTGATATTCGTTAAAAGGAATGGAGCGATTGTTCATGGCTGCTCTTACCTCTTCACTTTTGGCAGCTTGCGGATTGGCCGACATTACTACGGCCAACAAGGCATTGGGTAATTCCATATTCTGCATGGCAACCGTCAGCACCTCAGTGCTCACATTGGGGCTGAGTGATAGCAAATCATAATAAGTAGTAAGTGCTGTGGCAAATGGTGTGTTTTGCACTTGTGCCAGTATGGTGTTCGTTTCACCACCATCTTTCAGCGCATCGTACCAAAGTTTCGAATTGTCATAGTTGGCTTCTGCCACAGTCCACTTGCTCGGGTCTTGGGCAATGATAACAGTGAATTGACTAATTTGACTGGAGCAATTGATGTTACCACTGGTAACTTGAATTATAACTGTAGATGCAGTTATCTCAGTACTTCGTGGGTTGACAGTTCCATTTCGGTAATAGAAATGAGGGGTTACTTCGTTGTACACATCATCCTTCGGATTGAAAAATAAACTGTAGGTAAATGTGTTGGTTGGGTCTGCGGTTGTAGCACCTTGATGTGGTACACCCAGGTTGGTCAAGCTGCCGCCACTGCCCGTTTCTCGTATATCAAATCTATTACCACTGAAGGTGTTGCAGAGGTAGAATGAACCAGCATCTAAAGTTGAGTTTCTATTATCCCCCTGAAACTTTGCCGCTCTATTGTTACCATGGAAGTTGTTTTTGCGCAGGGTGCTGGCTTGTGCGCCACACTTGTTGGCTATGAAGCCAATGGCAAAGTTGACAGGCCAATTGGCCACCATATCAAAATCGTTTTCCTGCACATCGTACATCATGTTGGTGCCTACATACAGGCCATAAGGTGCATCAGCAAACTCGCCTGTGTCTTGGTCGCCATCATCATCCACCACGGGTGTGGAGCTGTTGGTAAGCCACAGTTCGTCACCGGGCAATTGGCTCGCATCCAGATTGCGAAATACATTCCAATGCACACCAGCAGTAGTGGATGTAGTATTTCCCGTACTTTGCAAAATTGCTCCTCTGTAACATTGAAAGTAGTTGTTCTTAATGCTGTATTTATAGCTACTTGTGCCATTGCCAAAGGCATATATACCACGAGTGAAACCGGTAATTCGCGATTTGCTGAAGCCATCATTGTCGTTCGAGTACCATCCTGTAAGTTTGAAAGGTGCTTTCCAAGCATAAATCGCCATCAGATTTTGCATTTCAAGAAAGGCTGGGTTGTCATTTACAAATTTATTAGCAATTAATGACAATGCTTTATGGCATTGTCTGAAATACACCCGATTGCCTGGGTTGTTGGTATAAAACTGATTGTTGATGGTGAATGTATTAAAAGCTGCAGACAACTTCATTTGTTGATTGTTAGACAAAGTTCCATTATTGATATAAATATCATAATTATTGTTGAGAAAAGTGGTGTTTTTCACCGTACAGGATTCCCAATAGGAGTCATTATTTTCAGTCAATAGTGGATTATTTTTGTAAGTGACCAGACAAATTGCTTTTTCCGCATTGCTTATCAATGACAGGTCAATTTGAATTACGTTCAAATCAGTATCATCTGAGAAATTGCATAATCGTTTAGAATAAATTCCTTTCCAAAAACTACCACAACCTGCATCAGTAAGCGTTGAAGAATTCACGGTTAGATCAGCACCATTTTCCATGATAATGCCTTTGTCGGGTGCAAATTGAATAGTTGAGTTTAGAATTTGCCAATCAACACCCTCTTGTATTATTATATCTTGATTGAGTATGTAGTTTTGACCTATCCAATCAGGTGTGTTGGTGGTGATAGTGTAATTGGCAAGGGGTATGGAACTCATATCGCAGCAGTTACTGAGTCCACTGAAATCAAGAATCTCTGTCGTGGTACATTCATTACCATCAGTTACATTGACGGTGTAAAAATCGCTGACAGGTAGCGTTATGTTTTCACCAGTGCCGATGGAATTGCCTTGTTCGTCAAACCATTCAATGCTATATGGTGCTGTTCCACCAGATGGTGTAACTGTAACATCCAAACAATTTGATTCAGTTACAATGGTGGGTAATGGGTTGACAATAACTTCCACACTAGAAGATACCTCCTGACATCCTTCAGATACCGGAGTTCCCGTAAGAGTTACCGTCCAAGTACCTGCCTCTGTCCATAAGATGGTGTTGTATTCTCCAGTGGTGGTGAGTGTTCCATTGCCAAAAGTCCCGCCACCGATGATGGTCCATGTGTATTCAGCAATAAGTTCATCGGGCACTGCTATCAGCTCTTGCAATTCGCCCAAACAAATTGGATTAGGCAGAGCGGAGATAATGGGCGGCTCTGGCTGGCTGAGATTGAGTTCCAAAGTAGTACTCTCCGGAAACTGCCCACCACCGCGGCTTACTGTAACTGTTATGGTGTATTCTCCTGGCTCTGCATACTCATGTGTTACTTCTACGTTGTCCTCTTCGGTAGTGCCATCACCAAAGTCCCAGAGGATTTCGTAGGCTTGGTAGCAGGAGGGGATTGAAAAGGCATGCCCTAAACATGTGACGACAGTTGGTAGAATTTCAAGAATAACAACAGGAGGCTTTTTTCCCTTAATAAAATCTGGCAAAGAAAAACCACTTCCAGCGCAGCTTTCTGGCCATTGTTCGACCGTTTCCTGAAATGCGGGATCAATTTCGTTTGGTGTATTGATGGCTGATATTTTCTTGTTGGCACCACAACAAAATTGTGTCACGTACAATCGTTCAAATCCACTGGATTCAGGACCCGCAACAATGTCAGAATACCAACTTAATGGTGCAACGGTTGTGATTTCACCTCCAACGGTAGGAATTCTGTAAATATAAAAATCGTCAATGAAATAAATAAATTCGTTGTTTGGACTAAAGGCGCCTTCATAAATATTTTGTTCAGCAATACCTAGGTCATATAGTTCAGTAATTGTGCCGTTGGTATTGTCAAATTCATATACTTTGACTGGTGAGTTAGATGTCATACCTCCCAATATCAGTTGACCATCACCAGAGCAAAAGAATCCTGAATGATTGAAAGTTATTATATCAGGTTCTACGCTTCCTGATTCTGTCAGCAAACTCGTCATCTGCCCATTTGAGAAGCCGTGTTCCGACAGTAGAAATATTTGAAGGCTATTATAATCATGAAATAATATCCAATAGTCTGTGCCGTTGCAATGTGGAATAATTTCAATCAATTCCGAATAAGGATTATAATCAAAATCTTCTGAAAGTTCACCAAGGTATTCAGCAGTGCCGTAGAGTCCTTCATTGAGATTGATATGAATGATGGAAATCCCTTCATATCCCTCAGCGTATGCCTCAAATTGAGTAGGAACTAAAATGAAATACTCGTCAGGATGATTAGGATACGGTGCATAGGCCATTGACATACTGCTTTGATAATACGTATAAGTAATTCCGCATGTCCAATTAGGAATCGGCTCATCCCAAAACCCATACGGTAACAAATAGTCGTCATTAAGTTTATAGCCATCTTTTTGCCAAACATTGAAGCCATCAGAATAGAACAAAAGTTCACCTGTGGTTTCATCTGAAACAGAAATTCCTGCCTCTCCAGAGAATATGGTTGGTGGTCCTCCATTTGGTGGATTTGTTGCTATGTCAGTAAAAACGGGATAGCCTTCTGTGAAGTCAAGAGCGACAAAATTTCCATACACCCAATTTGCCATTTCTGGTGAACCCAATGCACAATTTGAAATAAATATCGTAGCGGTATTTGTTAAATCAGAAATACCATCTGATGCGACAAGTAATACAGTGTAGGTGCCAGGAACAGAATAACTATGCGCAACCTCACTACCCGCCTCCATTGGTGAGTCATCACCGAAATCCCATACCCAAGACTCCGCTGAGTAACCTGCCCCTATTAGTGTGTTGAATTCAAAAAGATCGTTCACGCAACCTTGATAACCATCCACGTTAATTGTAGCACTCAAAACATCTGGAATACAAGCCCCCCCAGCCACTCCCGTCCCCACCAAATTAGCAGCACTGCTCAATTCGTTTCTAAAAGTTGTCAAGTA
>JAYSWI010000041.1:0-2797 GCA_043718125.1 Flavobacteriales bacterium | reverse complement strand
CTACAAACAGGGCATCCCGATGGGATTAGCTCTTGTATATGAATGGTGGACATATTCTACAAACAGGGCATCCCGATGGGATTAGCTCTTGTATATGAATGGTGGATATATGCTACAAACAGGGCATCCCGATGGGATTGGTGCTTTCGAATAATTGATGGACATATTCTACTGTCACGAAATAGTTAGTTGCTATTCAAACTCGAAAGAAACATTGTGCAACTTTGACACTCAATAATTGTCATATACCTCGCAACCTTAAAAATTTCCTTCCAATGAAAAATTTTCTATTTTCAATTTCAATTGTTTTCTTTTTAGTTTTTCAAACAACCAACTTATCTGCCCAATGTGTGGTGGGTACTATGAGTTATGATCCCGGCAATTGTGCTGGCGATGTGCATACAATTTTCGCAGCAGTTTCGGTGAGTTGCGTGGATGCTTCATATATGAACATCGCAACCAGTATTGATGGCGTTACTACCAATTGGAACACCTTCAACTTGGGCGAAATGGTAACTATACCCATTAACCCAAATATGGATGGAAGCGGGCCTCAAACCGTTTGCATTACATACACCGTTTTTGATGTGGCTGATGTGGAGTTGGACAGCGAAGAAGTTTGTTTGTCTAACTTTTGGCAAGTCGTTACACCAATATTTGAATGTCAATCCTTCGGCCAAATGAACTGCGGTTCGTTTTGCTATTCACTTGGCTTATGTGGTGGTGCGCAGCCATACACTATTTTATGGGAAAATGGAATCGGTGGCATAAACAATATGTTCAATTGCTTTAATGCAACAGGCTCTTATGATTTGATAGTAACGGACGCCAATGGTTGTGTTTATATGAACTCCATAAATGTAACTCCTGAGATGCTAGGAGGTGTGACCAATAATAGCTGCGATTCTGCCACAGCGTTAACATCAGGAGTTGTTGAATCTGATACACTTTGTTATATCAATCCCGAAATAAATACTTGTTCCGATCTTCCTAACATGAGCACAGGTTGGTATCATATCAACTCTGGAACTAGCTCACATATTACTATAGGAACTTCAAGCTATTCTTATACCTCATCTATTACTATTTATACCATGCCGGAAGGCGGCAATTGCAGTCAACTGTCGGAGGTTTATTGCCATCTTTCTAATAATGTTTCAAACTGTTTTGATTTGGCTGATTTTGTAACCATTCTGCCCAACACGGAATACTATTTAGAAGTTGCACATTCGGGTGGTGGCAATGGTATCATGTTGGAATTGGTGGTGGTATTAAGTGATGAGGTAGCTGCTGATATTTGTGGCTGCACAGATCCCAATACCTGCAATTATAATCCTGATGCGTTAATAAACACAAACAACAATTGCGGCTATGCCGGCTGCATGAATATATCTGCCTGCAACTACTTGCAATACGCTACTTGCGATGATGGTTCTTGTATTTATGGCGACAATATGAACCTACAAATCTTCCATGACACCAATGGTGATGGAATAATGCAGACAGGCATGTTTGGCGAAGATGCACTAGGCAACATTGGCTACATCACCATTTTGGAAACGGGCACTATAGCCTACCCCAATGCACAAGGGCAAATTGTAATCCCTAATTTGCCACTGGACACCTACACCATTTCATATTCAGATGCAAATGGAGTTTGGGAGTTGTCGGCAGGCAGTGCTACAAGCATAACGCTTCCAAGCTGTAGCGGTTTGAGTATTGGTTTGATTCCCATAAGCACTACCATGTTGTTCTCCGTAGCCGGCACTATATGGAATGGCTCCATCCTACCGTGCAACCCAGGCTTCAACCCCGGACTGGTGGTGACCAACACCGGCAATGTGCCGCTGTATGGAAACATCACTCTCACTTTCGACAATATGTTGATTGCATCACAACTAGAATGGACCGAGAACTATGACAGCTATAACAATGGGGTGGTTACTTGGAATATTGACAATCAATTGCCTGGAACCACTATTTATTACCAATGCCACATAGCAGGGCCGGGAGCAGCTTTTGTTGGCCAGTCGTTCAGGTTCGATTTTGATTTTACACTTGTAGATGAAATTGAGGAGGTGGTATATGCCGACAGCTATCAATACAATCCAATAGTTACATGCAGCTACGACCCCAACGACAAACAAGCAATGCCCGCAGGTTATGCAGCCCCTCACTTCATTCTTGCTGATAATGAAATAGAATATAGAATTCGTTTTCAGAATACTGGTAATGCATCGGCAATGAATGTGATGATAGCAGACACCTTGGATGTTGCTCATTTGGATATCGCCACTTTTGATCCGGTGGCGGCTTCGCATTCTTATAGCACCATTATAGATACGCAAGGGAATGTGCAATTTGTTTTTGACAACATCAACTTGCCTGATAGTACCAATGATGAACCAGCGTCTCACGGTTTTGTTACCTACCGCATCACCCCACTGCCTGGTTTGCAAGGCTGGGACGAAATACTCAACACCGCACACATCTACTTTGACGACAATGAGGCAGTGGTGACCAACACCACCACACATACCATTTTCGATTGCGATTGGTTGAATGAATTGCCTGAGTATGACAACACCTGTTTGGGAACTTATCAAACACTAGACTTCACCGGAGAATACATCGAGAATTATGTGTGGACAGTAGATGGTATTGAACAAGCAGGCAATGCCGGAACTATTCCTATTGATTTTGATACCGCTGGTGATTATACTCTTGGTCTTACTATAAGCAATCCGCTTTGTAGCGTGGCAAGTGAGATGCCTGTAACAGTGCATCCAAATCCTGA
>JAYSWI010000005.1:0-2955 GCA_043718125.1 Flavobacteriales bacterium | reverse complement strand
AGAAAGCGGATCTCTACATTGCCTGTCATCTGTGGGCGGGGGGCAATCCAATACTAATCACCAAAGAAGATATAAAACATGCAGATTGGAAGTGTATGGTGATAGCTGATGTGAGTTGTGATACCAACGGCCCAATTGCATCAACAATACGCGCATCAAAAATTACTGATCCGATTTACGGCTATCACCGTTTCGAAAATAGGGAGTGCGATTGGAAAGAAAAGGACTCAATTTGTGTGATGGCAATTGATAACTTGCCTTGCGAGTTGCCCAAGGATGCAAGCGAGGATTTTGGCAAAGAGTTGTTGAACAAAGTACTGCCACTTTTTTTACAAAACGATCCCGAACATCTTATTTGGAAAGCCACAGAAACCACTTTGGAAGGCGAGCTTACACCTCACTTTGAATACTTGCATGATTATGCTAATGGAAAATAGAACTACTGTGCACTGAATGTAAAAGTGATTGTACCATCTTGCTTTTTTTCCGCTCCTTCCTTGTAGTTAAATTTCCATTTCTTGGCATACATTTCTGACTCGGCCCGTAGGCACTCATTCAGCGAGGACTTTGGTTCGTTCACCCGAGCATCAGTCACCTCGCCCGATGTGTTGATGGTAATATTGATGACCACCACACCATGTGTTTTACAGCGATAAGTGGGCACAGGATTATAGTTGGCATCGCGCCCACTCATGTTGAATGCAGCGGTGACGTTTCCACTATAGCTTTTTTCTTGCGCCTTTTGATTGTACCAGTCATTTTGCTTTGAACGTTGTTTTGAATCAGCATTGTTTTTGTCGTTTTGATTTACCAAAACATCTGGTTTCCCTTCATTCAGTTTAGCAAATTCCTCAGCTTCCATTGCTTTAAGATCATTGTAAACTTGTTCGTTTATTTGTTGCTTCGTCATGCCTCGGTAATTCACCACTTCATTTGTTCTTTCCGAATTTTCATTGGCCGCCACATTGCGAAGTTCTCCTGTTCTTGTCATAAGTTCTGCCACCTGATCTGGCAGTTGTTGCATTAGTTCAGGCTCTATCATATCCATTTCAAGTGGCTGGTAGAATTTTCTCTCAACCATCGTGTTGTCCTCCGAAAGCATGTGTGTAATAAAGAGAATAAATATGTGCGCAATGAGTGAAACGATAATTGCTTGATAGAAAATATGTGTCCTGTCGGTTGGTTTTTCTTCCATCCGTTTCAGAAATTCTTCTCTGTTTTTTTTGTTGAATGCTAATGGTTTGTTTTCTGCCATCGAGAAAAGTGGTGTGTTTCGATTTTTATACCTCTATGTATTTTGTGGGTTCAAGCGCAGATTAGGTTTGCTATGTTGTAAATAGGCATAGGGCGAAAAATAGACGCTAAGACCCAACCCTTTTTGACCTAAAATGGAAAGTCATTCATATTTTTTATGTGAGAAAATGTAACTAAAGAAATGTTATTTCAATAAAAGGGGACGAAGCTGTAATATTTTAGCGGCATCAAAATAAAAATTGTATAATCATTAAAATCAAATTTAAAAAATGAAAAAGTTAATATCATTATTTGCCCTTGTATTGTTTTTAGGTGTTGTAGCCAATGCACAAACCGCTACTACAACTGACACTAAGGAGAAAGTTGTAAAGTGCACAGAAGCTGAAAAAGCAAAGTGCGAAAAGGATGCTGCCAAAAGCGGTGCAAAGTGTGAGACAACCGCAAAAAGCGGTTCATGTTGCCAAAAAGGAAGTGGCACTACCAGCGCAGGCTCTTGCTGTAAGAAAGGCGGTGCAAGTGGAACTACCGAGGCTGCCTCTGCAAAAGGCAAAAAAGCCAAAGGTGCTAAAGTTGCCAAAACAACAGCTTCTGTTTCCACTGAGAAGAAGTAACATTCGCTCAAATAAATTTTTTAAAACCATCTCAAATACGAGATGGTTTTTTTTTACTATAAAAAGAACAAATTTTATTGTCCAGTCCAATTAGATTTCAACAGGACATACACCGCACTATCTCTGAACTTGCCGTTCCAGAAATATTTTTCTTTGAAATGGGCCTCTTTTAAAAATCCATTTCTTTCCAAAATTGTTGCAGACCTAAAATTCAGCGGATTGATATCGGCCTCAACAGTATTTGCATTCATGTTCTCAAAGGCATACTTCAAAATCAACTGAATGGCTTCCGACATTATTCCTTGACCCCAATAGCGGTGCAGCATGGAGTAGCCGGTTTCCACTCTAAAATGTTCTTTGCTAAAATGCCAAAGGCAAATATTTGCGACCAATAAATTTTCGTTCTTGAAACAAATGGCCCAGTGAATTCCTTCATTCCTTTCAATCAAATCGCTGCTGATAGCAATAAATGGGAATACATCATCCAATGTTTTTGCGATAGGTCTATCAATGTATCGCATCACTTTTTCATCTGAGCGAAGTTCAAATAACTGAGGTGCGTCACTGGACCCTATTTTTCTGAGAACAAGACGCTCCGATTCCAAAATGGGGAAAGGTTCAAATTTGGTTTGGAGCATTTTTATTATGCAGCAATATTTTTCTTTTTCTCTTCTTGCTTTGTTGAGTATGCAATAGCTGCCTCGCGCACCCATGCTCCATTATCATAGGCTTTTGTTCGAGCTGCGATACGCTGTTTGTTGCACGGGCCGTTGCCTTTCACAACTTCGTTAAATTCTGTCCAATCAATTTCTCCAAAGTCATAGCCTTGCTTGCTTTCGTTCCATTTCAAATCCTTGTCGGGCAAGGTCAAGCCCAAATATTCCGCTTGCTTCACACTCATGTCCACAAACTTTTGTCGCAGTTCATCATTGGTGTGTCGTTTTATTTTCCAAGCCATGTTTTGTGCGCTATTGGTGGAGTTCGCATCACTTGGCCCAAACATCATCAAAGACGGCCACCACCATCTGTTCAGCGCATCTTGAGCCATTTTGTGTTGTGCTGGCGTTCCTTTTTTTGCTAAGGCTAGCAT
>JAYSWI010000400.1:0-4511 GCA_043718125.1 Flavobacteriales bacterium | reverse complement strand
ACTAAATATGAAAAAAGTCTGATTGAAAACTTAGGACAAAAGGAGTCCGATAAAGTGATTGGGGAACTTGCACTTGGCGGGCAGATGAAAAGAATACCTGATGAATTTCAAAAGACATTTTGCTTGGCTGATGTCAAATGGTTTTGGAATGCTGCCGAAGAAACTTTTCAAAGCACTGGGCCAATTGGCATAGGAAGCATGGGCAAGAAACAATTGTTCAGATATGTAAAAGGAAAAATTGAAATAGAGAAGAAACATGGCCAAGATGTTTTCAAAATGTATTTAGAATTGGATGCGGGTACCTGGTACTTTTTCGAATACAAATTGGGAATAATGAACATCATAGCTAGCGACAAAACTTTCTTGGAAATACTCGCAGCAGTGAAGGACGACAAGCGAAGGTTTGAAGAAGGAAAAATAAAATACAGCTGGCAAGTAATCAACAACAAAAAGAAACGCGATGACTTTATAGCCAAGTTTCCGGAGTTCAATTAGTAGAATTGAATTACGATTTACAAAAAATATAAGTTTTTTTTTTGAAGGTCTTTTTATAGTAATAATTTTCATCTTGCAACAATGCGATAGCTTGTATTTCCTTTGACCACATGATACAAACAAATGAAAATGGCACAATATCTATAGGCGAGATAAACATTGGCGATCTAGTTCAACAATTCGGAGCGCCCTTGTATGTCTATGATACTTCCATTATCAAAAGACAATACGACCGCATTGCAAGTGCTTTTTCAAGTGGAAATACAAAAATAAAATACGCCTGCAAGGCCAATAGCAACATCAACATCTTGCGTTACTTGCATCAACTTGGGGCAGGGCTGGACACGGTTTCCATACAAGAAGTGTGGCTGGGTTTGCAAGCTGGTTTTCTTCCCTCCGAAATAATGTACACACCAAATTGTGTGAGCATGTATGAGATAAATCTGGCAGTGAAGGAAGGTGTGCAGATCAATATTGACAACATATCCATACTTGAACAGTTTGGGCATCAATACGGCAACACAGTTCCTGTTTGTGTGCGTATCAATCCGCATGTGATGGCTGGTGGAAATATCAATATTTCCACAGGTCATATCGATTCGAAATTTGGAATTTCAATACATCAAATGCGGCATGTGCAGCGCATCATAAAAAGCTTGAACATTAAAGTGAATGGTCTGCACATGCATACAGGTAGCGATATTTTGGATGTGGATGTTTTCCTTCGTGCAGCAGATATTCTTTTTGAAAACACCGAATATTTCAAAGACTTGCAGTTCATTGATTTCGGCAGTGGATTCAAAGTACCTTACAAGCCGGGTGACTATGAAACCGATGTAGAAGAACTTGGAAAAAAACTAAACAGGAAGTTCAAATCGTTTTGTGCGGAGTATGGAAAGGAGTTGGAGTTGTGGTTTGAACCAGGAAAGTTTCTGGTAAGTGAAAGCGGAACTTTTTTGGCCAAAGTGAATGTGATAAAACAAACCACTGCCACTGTTTTTGTGGGGCTAGATGCGGGCCTCAATCACTTGATTAGACCTATGCTTTACAACGCCTATCACCATATTACAAATGCCACTAATCCGAATGGTGTGCAGCGCATCTACACCGTAGTAGGCTATATCTGCGAGACCGATACTTTTGGTTGGGACAGAAAACTAAGCGAAGTGCGCGAAGAGGATATTCTTGCTTTTGGCAATGCAGGTGCATACGGTTATGCGATGGCGTCCAACTACAATTCTCGCTTCCGACCTGCCGAAGTGCTTGTGCATTTGGGACAACCACACTTGATAAGAGAAAGAGACACCATGGAACATTTGGTGCGCGGACAAATTGAGGTTTTGTAAGAAATTGAATTCGAGTGCCAAATGGTTGAACCATCAACACTAGTAATTTTCTCTTTCTTGTTTTGTGTTTTGATTCATTTTTGAAAATGAAATTGCATTTCTTTAATTTCCAGTTTCACTCCTTCATTAACATCGACCCGTATTTGCTTCCGTCAATCATTGAAATGGACAGGTAATAAACACCAGCAGAAAGATGTGCAACCCTGAGACGCATCATTGGACTATTGGCAGGTAAACTCATCACCACATTTCCAGCAACGTCTGTGATTTTTATCTCACTGATTGTTTGTTTAGATTGAATAACCACAAAATCATTTGCCGGATTGGGATATACATTCAACTCTTTGGCGTCAATCATTTCAATTCCCACGTATTCAAAATTTCCTTCGGTGGCGGAATAACACCCGTCAGCGTTTATCACCTCCACCATGTAGTCGCCCGATTGTGTTATTTCGATTGTGTTTGATTCCGCAATTTCAATCAATGCGCCATTCAAATACCATGCGTATTGAAAGGTGCCAATCACATCGCAAGTAAGCGTGTTGCCGGCCTGAGTAATGTTAGGTATGGGTGGCGTATCAAATTGCGCAATGGTTATGAAAACAATTTCTGACGAACAATTCTCCAGACTGATTTGAAGCGAATACTCTCCGCCTTCGGTCACGGTAATCAGTTGAGCAGTTTCTAAAAACACACCATTCAAATACCAATCGCTTTCAAATGCGTAATTCGAAAAGAGTGTTACACTTTCACCTTCACAAAACGATGTGACTGTGGGTGTGATAGCCGGTACGAAAAAGTCATAGATAAACACTTCGAGCGAATCTTCGCGTACTCCACAAAGCGGATTCGATATTTCAAGTTTCACCCAATAATTTCCTTCCGTCAGAACTTCTGCCACATCAGTTTCTGAAATCACTTCACTTGCAACTGTCCATGAAATGCTTTCTGTCCAAAGTGGAGCGGCAGAAAGGGAAAGCGGTTCATCAAAACAATTTGAATTGCTTTCAGTAATTATTTCTGCCACATAAGCATCACAATTGAAAATAGTATTGATGGTGGTGTTGGTCACAATGGCTTCGTTCAGGTCGAAGAAAATTTCTGCGGTGTTTTCAATCACGGTTTCTGCCGCGAGGTTTTCAATCGCATGAATTCTGAACGTGACAAAACCCTGCGAGCCTGCATAATCCAAACCGCTATCGGGTAGCATGATATTGTAAAAAGCAAATTGTGCCATACCGTTTTCGTCCACGCTGGCTTCCATGCTATGTGATGAAGTAACAGGTTGAAGCGAACTCCAGTCGAGCAGTGAACTCAGTTGGTCTTTTATCACCACATCCGTTGCGAAATAATTCCCGGTGTTTTGAAAACGAATGGTGTATTCCAATGCTTCTTCACCGGTTACAAATCCACTTTCGGTGTAGCCGGTATGTTCAGTTTTGTCGTTGGGGTCGAAGGAGCAGAGCAACAAGGAAGCACTTGAATCGGCCAGTTGTGCAACTTCATTTTGCAGTAAATCATATACAACCACATCAAGTACATTGTTCAGAAGTGAATTGCTGAATTGTGCTGGTGGGTTTTGTACAGAGGCTAGTATTTGAGCCAGTCCATAAGGCCCTGATTCCACCGTCCAATAAATTTTATTGTTCACTACTGAATCTGGTTGCAGGCTGCTGCCGTTGTACACAAACAATGAATCCGTTTGCAAACACACCGAGTAATATGAAGTGTTTGGTTGGTAGCTGTAGAGTGTAATCCAAAATGTTTTTTCTGAATTGCAGAGCGAGATGGACTCATCCAAATAAACTTCGGCCGCATTCACGCCCTGCACATTGGTAAATGCAAACGACACACCGCTGCTGTCAGGATTCTCCTCTGTGAGTGCAATTGTTTGTGTGAGTTCTGCTTCTTCCGCAATCCACACTTCTGCATTGAGTGTTGACACAAATGTGTACTCGCCCAATGATGGCAACTCGAAAACATAGTTTCCAAAAGTGTCGGTAAACTTTGCTTCACCCGTCTCTGTACACGCAACAGAAACATGAGCCAATGGCAAATCGCCTTCATCAAACAAACCATTGATGTTTACATCCGCAAATGTTTTTCCACTTGTGGTGTATGCATTGAGCGCAAGATTTTCGACCCAAAATAAACCGGGGCCATGCGAACAAAGCAGGTCCATGTCGCCATCGGTGTCCATGTCTATGACTTCGAAAGCGGTGACATAATCTTGCCCATCAGCAAAGTCATACGGAGTGCCGTTGTCAGTAAAAACTCCACCATCATTGATGAGGGTGTAGAGGTAATTGTGGCAATAAAGAATATCCTCATCACCATCCATTTCCACATCGCAAAACGCAACTCCCAATGCACCCTCGCTTGTGGCTATGTATTGCCCGTTGTATTCTCCTAAACTATCGGAAAGAAAAATCATTACGCCACTATTTCCGGCTTGATGGACAACAATATCCAGAATGCCATCTGCATTCAAATGGTGGGTGGCAATGGTTCCTATATCATTGACTGGAAGTGAAAGCGTGTCTTGGGTTTCAAACAGGCCATCATTATTTATTTGAATGTAGTGCGTGTAACTATCAGGAGCAGTGGTCAGAATATCGAGGTCCAAATCACCATCGAAATCAGCCAGAGTTAGTATGGATTCGCTGTTGG
>JAYSWI010000399.1:0-1579 GCA_043718125.1 Flavobacteriales bacterium | reverse complement strand
TTGCCCTGTGAAGAAATGCAAAACAGGAATATCGCACAAGTAAAAACTGGTGTGGTCGCTAGGCCCTACTCCGCTTTCGGAAGCCACCATTTGTATGTCGTCCACCTTTAATTCGGGCAACACCGTCATCCAAACCGGTGAAGTGCCCACACCATTTACCGCCAATTTTTTCTCAGCATTTAATCGTCCTACCATGTCCATGTTCAACATATAATTCACTGTTTGGAGATCAATAGTTGGGTTCTTGGTAAAATAATTACTGCCCCACAGGCCTTTTTCTTCGCCACTAAATCCAATAAATAAATAATTGTTGGCGGTGGTTCCTTTTGGTTTCTTCGCGAGCCAAGCGGCCAAGTCGATAAGGGCTGAGGTGCCACTTGCATTGTCATCAGCACCGTTGTGTATTGCTCTTTCTCCTGTCCACAAACTATTTTCATCGCCCCAACCCAAGTGGTCGTAATGCGCACCAATTACAATTGTTGTGGCTGATTTGTTGTCAAGAAATGCAATCACATTTCTTCCTGTAATTTCCTTGACCAAGCCCATACCCATCTTCGCGCTATCTCCTTGCTGATGAATTTGCATGGGGTTGTGGGGCACAAATTTGAAGGCCTGAAACCAGCTGCTGTCCCCTTTGGGAGCAAGACCCAAAGCTTCAAATCTGCTGGCTATATATTTACCCGCACGTCTTTCTGCATCAGTGCCTACACCTCGGCCTTCAAGCGCATCGCTGGCCAAATATTCAAGGTCAGTTTTTGGCGAAAATTGAATATCCGTTGCTTGTGTGTTGCGCACATTGTTGCATAAAAAAGCGGAGTTGAAAAACAAAGCTCCAAATAGAAATATGTAAAGTAATCTTTTCATTTTGAATTATTCATTTAAAAAAAATGAGTGTGCAAATGAAAGGGACTTCTCCTATTTGAGGATATAAATTACTTGATAAGCCTTCGCGCTACAACTAGTTGAAACCCGCTGTAACATTATGAGTCGAGCCTTCATATCTCAAATATTTTGTGCCTACTCTTTTATTTTCACTTTCTCCTTTGGACTAAACAAATGATAGCATCGCATTGATTTATTGCATTGTTGAAGTTTCAGATATTAGCCCCTGCGTGCCAACACCAAAAGAAATACTAAAACAATATTGGGGCTACTCTCAATTCAGACCAAAGCAAGAGGAAATCATCCACTCCATTCTCGATGGCCATGACACCCTTGCTTTGCTGCCAACGGGTGGTGGTAAAAGCCTTTGTTTTCAGGTCCCTGCGCTTTGTATGGATGGTACATGCTTGGTGGTGTCGCCCTTGATAGCGTTGATGTATGACCAAGTCAATCATCTCAAAAAAAGAAAAATAGATGCCCATGCCATCACCTCCGCTTTGCCTTTAAAAGAGATAGATCGGATACTGGACAATTGTGTTTATGGTCATGTAAAATTTCTTTATGTGTCGCCAGAGCGTTTGCTCAATGAGCTATTTATTGCTCGTTTCAAGAAGATGAAAATCTGTTTGATTGCAGTTGATGAAGCACACTGCATTTCGCAATGGGGTTATGATTTCCGGCCACCTTATTTGAAGAT
>JAYSWI010000398.1:0-4512 GCA_043718125.1 Flavobacteriales bacterium | reverse complement strand
CTTCGGGATATTCTTTTTCAATTCCCTGTCGTGTCCGTCTTACAATAAAGCGGTTGAGCAGGGGAGTAAGTTGTTCTTTGATTTGCTGATAATTGATAAATCCGCTTTCACGAATTTGTTTTCTCATATCGGTTTGCAAAAGTTCCAACCGTTCTTTCAGCGTAAAATATTTTTGTCGGCTGCGGTCATAAAATTTGCCCAACTTAAAAATGTCGCCACCTGAACCCAACATGATTTGATTTGTCAAATCTGCAAGTTGGTTGTTGATTGGCGTTGCAGTGAGCATTAAAGTTTTTGCGTTTTCATTTTCTTGTCTCCACTTGATGAACACATCAAAACGCTGTCCGCCTGATGCTCTCAGGTTGTGGCTTTCATCAAACACAAACAAACCAACTGGAATGGATTGTAAATTTTCACGAACATCTTTTATTCGTTCCGTGTCTTGCAAACTATAAATCTCTGGTATGTGAATCACTCTGAAATCATCAAATGCTTTTCTCCATTGCGGCAAAAGTCCTGCTGGTGCTATCACAACCACTCGCTGATTCTTATTGTGTTTGTAATACTCAATCACTTTAATAGCAGTGTAAGTTTTACCTAAGCCAACAGAATCAGAAAGCATGGCAACGCCTTGGCGTTCCAATTTCTTTATTAAACTGTTTGCATTTTGAATTTGAAATTTCAGCAGTTGCGGTTTGCCCGATGTCGGGTCGTCAATATCAACTTTGTTTTCTTTCTCGTCTTGCAAGTCCTGTCCGTATATGCGATACAAAGCATGGATATACATTTCGTAAGCACTGAAACAAATGCCTCCGTGCTTGCTCAATGCAAGAATTTCTTCTTTGAAAGTTTTTGCCCAATCCAAGCTGTCATTCCAAAGTTCTTCAAACCATGTTCGGTGCGATGGATGCTGCGTTAAATTCTTGCGAAGGAAATTTACAGTTGCATTGTTGTCCTCAAACTGATTCAATTCAAGATTGCCAAACATTCCCTGCTTGGTGAAATTGGAACTGCCGATAATGCCAACGGCATTTTCGGAATCAGTTCCAAAAATGTAACACTTCGCATGAAGGAAATTCTTTTGGTAAACTTTGATTTGAATTTTTCCTGTGTTGGTTTCATTCATGTATTTGCCCAACACGTCAGCAACTTTTTGAAACTCCTCTTTCAGTTGTAAGTCCTCTAAATCTTTCTTCAAATATTTCTGTGGGAAGTCGGGGTCTTGCTGTGAAGGTTTCTTAACCTGATATGCTTTCACGGAAGGTTCTTCGCCAAGCAACAAACGAAAAGAAATATTTTCCCTTTCTAAAAATTGAGAAAGTTCAGGAAGTATTTCAACCATTCCTGGCAAATCCCAATAACCTGTCGCAACTGAAATTTGCGAATAGGAATTGCACGCAATCAACTCTTTCAGCACACTGCCAAGTTGATATTCGTTTGAAGAGTTGTCTATGAGTTTGATTCCTTTTTTCATTTCTTAAATTTCTTTTTTGCAAGGTTCATAGCATCAAATGCCAAATGATTTTCGTCTCCAACTGCACTTTCTAATTTGTCTGCTAACCAAAGTGTCAAGAGTTCATCTTGGTCTGCTTTCAGAAACTTTGCAATGTCAATAACCTGTTGCTTTGAAGCGTTGCGTTCACCTCTTTCAATTTTGCTCATCAAAGCGGTGTCCGCTTCAAGGTGTGCTGCAACCTGTCGTAAAAGAAGGTTTTGCTTCTCCCTCAGTTCTCTGATTTTCTGTCCTAAATGCTTCACGATATGGGTATTTAGTTTGGCTTGTCAAATTTTGTCAAATGTATGCACCAAATTGTAATCTGGAAACAAAGCGTTGGAAAAAACACTCTTTCATTTTTTTTCTGCGGTAGCTTTTCTGAGGGTGGCAAAAAAAATGAAAGTGTGTTTTGTGTGGTGGCTAAATTTTTTGAGGGGCGGCATTTTTTTAATAAAATTATTTTGTGTATGAGCCGTTCAAAGCGGTGTTGGTTGTTGTCCTAAGTAATTCCAAAAATGTTCGTTCAAAGCACCAAAGTTTCAAGTTAGTAGGGAGCTAACAGTTACAGCTAACACAAGAAAACTGCGGTGGATATGAAAACAATTCGCCCATCAATTTTGTAAATGCAATGAACGGAAATTTTTTACTCGTGCATGGCAGTGCTGACGACAACGTTGATTATCAAAACACGATGGATATGATTTCGGCTATGGTGAAGGCCAACAAACAATTTGATTTGTTCATCTACCCAAACAAAAATCATGGCATTGCAGGTGGCAACACTTGGCTTCATTTGTTTACAAAAATGACGGACTTTTTGAAGGAGAATTTGTGAACTTTACTTTCTGAAAACAAGAAAGTTTATTCAACTCGTTTGATATCAGCTCCCAATATTTTCAAACGGTTTTCAATGTCTTGATATCCCCTGTCTATTTGTTCTATATTGTTGATAGTGCTCTTGCCTTGCGCTGCCAGAGCGGCTATTAGCATACTCATACCCGCCCTGATGTCGGGCGAGTTCATGTTGATGCCACGGAGTTTTGTTTCTCTGTTGCTGCCTATTACAACTGCGCGATGCGGATCACAAAGAATAATTTTTGCACCCATGTCAATAAGATTGTCCACAAAAAATAAGCGACTCTCAAACATCCACTGATGAATGAGAACACTGCCTTTGGCTTGCGTTGCGGTGACCAAAGCAACACTTATTAGATCAGGCGTAAATGCCGGCCAAATACCATCGCGAATGGTGAGCATGGATCCATCTATGAGGCTATTTATTTTATAGCTTTCTTGCCCAGGAATGTAAATGTCATCACCACGAAATTCCATTTCAATTCCCATTTTGCGAAACACCGATGGGATAACTCCTAGCTCTTCGATGCAACAATCTTTGATGGTGATTTCGGAATTTGTAGTTGCTGCAAGGCCAATAAAACTGCCTATCTCAATCATATCAGGCAACATTCGATGGCTGCATCCACCGAGACTTTCAACACCTTGAATGATGAGTTTGTTGGAGCCAATACCCGAAATATTTCCGCCCATGCTCACTATCATTTTGCATAGCTGTTGCAAATAGGGTTCACATGCAGCATTGTATATTGTAGTTTCACCTTGGGTCAAAGAAGCGGCCATCAAAATATTGGCTGTACCGGTTACGCTCGCTTCATCCAAAACCATGTATGCGCCTTTCAGATTCTTCGCATTTATTTTGTAGAAACGTTCGTGTTTTAGATGCTCAAAAGTGGCACCCAAATTTTCGAATCCACGGAGGTGCGTGTCCACTGGTCTGCGTCCTATTTTGTCGCCACCAGGTTCTGGTATATAGGCTTCTCCATAGCGCGCCAACAATGGCCCTATGATCATGATACTGCCTCGAAGTGCGCCTCCTTTCTTTTTGAAATCTTCGGTAAGAAGGTATTCCAAATTGACAGTTTTTGCACAGAAAGTAAAAGTGCCTTCACTTACTTTATTTACTTCCACACCCATCTCGCCAAGAAGCTCTATCAGCTTCATCACATCGCGAATGTTGGGAATATTGCTGATTGTGACTTGCTCCGAAGTGAGCAACACTGCACTGATTATTTGTAAGGCTTCGTTCTTCGCGCCCTGCGGAATTACTTCTCCCTTTAGCGGCTTGCCGCCAATTATTTCGAATGATGCCATGTGTCTAAACTTGATTTTTTATTGTGGCTAAAGAAGCTTCTTGTTCTTATGCGATAAAGGACGCAAGTTGGAAATTATTGACACTGGAAACTGAAAAGGTATTGAAGAAGGGAAGTCTCGATACCGTCAAGAAGAAAAAAAAATTAAAAGCACAACTGTTCGTTAACGTAATACTGTTTGTTAGAAGCGCTAACGTTTCGCTAGTGTAAAAATTCTTTCATTTTTTTGTGTGCCGCTAAGCTATTCATCCGAATTAGTCATGTTTGAAGTTCGAACGGAGGTAATTAATTTCGATTTACATGAGAAGCGATGTCGTTGCAAGTTTGCACAAAGCCCTTGCGTTGGGAAAAATAAATTTGTAAAAAAGAAAGGGTGGCTTTTTGGGTGGTGAAAAAAATACTCTCTTAAAAACTTTGGTTGTAGCGTTGGCTTGCAGCGGTTTTTAAGAGTACATTTCTTTGTAGGTGGGCTTTTCTTTTCATAGCGACATTTTCACTCCGTTATGTTTCAACCAATTTTCATGCTCTCTGTAATTCGGCATTTTCTTATCCAACTCATTCCAAAATTCTGCTGAATGATTGGGAAATTTTAAATGCACCATTTCATGTGTGATAATATAATCCAAAACTGGAACTGGAGCCATTGCACATTTCCAATGAAAGTTCAATCCGTTCTTTGGTGTCCAAGATGCCCAGCGGTTTTGGAGTTCTGAAACTTTTACCGATGTTGGTTTGAGGTCAAATTTTCCCTGAATTAATTTTAAGCGTTCTGCAATTTTCTGCTCTGCTTTTTCTTTGTAGAAGGCCTTAAAAACTTTGTCTGCTTTGCTCAGATACTTTTTATCAAAC
>JAYSWI010000397.1:0-1580 GCA_043718125.1 Flavobacteriales bacterium | reverse complement strand
ACTTTTTCCTAAACTTGTTTTGCCCACACCTGGAGGGCCATAGAGGCAGATGATAGGAGATTTCATATCGCCCTTTATTTTCAAAACAGCAAGGTGTTCGATGATGCGTTCCTTCACTTTATCCAGTCCGAAATGGTCACGGTTCAATACATCTTTTGCGTGTTTCAAATCGAAATTATCTGCACTCCATTCTTGCCAAGGAAGGTCGAGCAATGTGTCCACATAGTTGGCTTGCACACTGTATTCGCCTGCTTGCGGATTCATGCGCTCCAGGCGTCCTATTTCTTTGGCGAATGCCTTGGCCACTATCTCCGGCCACTTCTTGTCTTTCGCGCGTTTCTTCTTTTCTTCTATTTCTTCCTTCATCGGATTGGCACCCAGCTCGTCCTGTATTTGCTTCATCTGCTGATTGAGAAAATACTCGCGCTGTTGTTTGGAGATGTCGGTGTGTACTTTTTTATGAATCTCGTTTTTCATCTCCAACAATTGAATCTCTTTGTTGAGGTGTTCCAACACTTTTTTAGCACGTTCTGCAAGGTCTGCTTCTTCCAGCAGCAACTGTTTGTCGTTGCTATTGGCTTTCATATTGGATGAAATAAAATTGGTAAGAAAACTCAAACCATTGATATTCTTAATGGCCATTGCTGCCTCATTGGGTATCTCCGGATTGATGGTGATAATTTTCAGCGACAAATCTTTGATACTTTCATACATGGCCTGTTGCTCCTTGCTTTTGGCGTTGCTGTTAGTCTCCGGAAAATCTTCAACTTGTACTTTGAAATATGGCTCGCTCGCTACAAGTCCTTTTATAGAAACACGTTTTTTGCCTTGAAGAATAATAGTGGTGCTGCCATCGGGCATGGTCAACATACGCAGTATGGTGGCTTGGGTACCGATGGTGAATAGGTCTTCAAATTCCGGAAGTTCTATGTCTGCATTTTTCTGCGCAACAACGGCTATGGTTTTGTTGCCTTTGTTGGCTTCTTGCACCAGCCTGATGCTGCGGTCGCGCCCAACTGTGATGGGGATGACAACGCCCGGAAACAAAACCGTGTTGCGCAAAGGCAATAGTGGCAATACTTCTGGCGTATGTTCTTTGCCCATTAGCTCTTCATCCTCCGGGGTGATAAGCGGAATAAATTCGTGGTCTGGTATTTCCTCATCGCTGAGGTAGTGAATGATATCTTCGTTCATATTAGACTTCTTGACTTGTTGATTTCTTGACTTGTTGATTTCTTGACTTGTTGATTTCTTGACTTGTTGATTTGGAGATTTGGAGATTTGTTGACTTGTTGATTTGGGTAAGTTGACAATTGTAGTACTGTTTCAATTTTGGAAATCTTATACTCTTGGATGCAATGAAAACGGATTACTCAATCAATAAATCAACAAGTCAAGAAATCAACAAATAATTATCACACCCAAAATTCAATCCTGACTTTGTGTCGCAGCATTGCGGTGTTTTGCTGTCAATTCAAAAACATTTCTTAGCATTTGTATGATTTCTTCTGACAAAATAAGCGACCTCCGGCTATAAACTTGAGTGGCGGTTGCAATCATTTTTTCTAAGTCATACGTTT
>JAYSWI010000396.1:0-14849 GCA_043718125.1 Flavobacteriales bacterium | reverse complement strand
CTTTTCATCCAATTTGAATTTTACCTCTTCGGTATCAAACTCTAATGCACCGGCTTTGAATCGTTCTGCTCTCAATGCCTTGGCCAGCTTGTCCAGATGCAATATTTCTTTGGAGTAATCGCCTTTGCCTGTTTCTATTATTTCTTGTGCTTCTTCGTAGGTAAATCTTCTTACACTCTTAATAATTGTGCGGCCATACCAAGCATTAAGTATTTGTGCTTTTTCGTCCAATTCAAACACAGCACTGAAGCAGTATTTCTCCTCATCAGGCCGGAGTGAACAAAGGAAATTAGAAATTTTTTCGGGCAACATCGGAATGGTTCTGTCCACCAAATACACCGAAGTGGCACGATTGAAAGCTTCCTTTTCTAAAGCCGTATTGATATGCAAATAATGGCTGACGTCTGCTATGTGAACGCCTATTTCTGTGTTGCCATTTGTGAGGGTTTTGTATGAGAGTGCATCATCAAAATCTTTGGCATCGAAGGGGTCGATGGTGAAGGTGGTGATGTCGCGGAAGTCTCTGCGTTTTGCTATTTCATCCTTAGTAAATTCTGCTGATATTTTTTCCGACTCCTCAATTACTTGCTCCGGAAACTCAAGCGGCAAGCCAAACTCAGCAAGTATGGCGTGCATTTCCACATTGTGTTCTCCGGGTTGGCCAAGCACTTTTACTACACTGCCCACAGGGTTTTTTTCGGGGTGAGTCCATTCCAATATTTTCACAAGCACTTTTTCGCCTGCTTGGGCACTGTGCAATTCATCTTTTGGAATAAAAAAATCGGTGTGTACGCGGGAGTCTGATGGAATGAAAAAGTAGTTGCCTTTTCCTTCTTGAATGATGCCTACGTAATTTTCGCGTTTGCGCTTTACCACCTTCAAAACACGGCCCTCCGGCTTATGCGCTTTTCCATTAAATGTTATTTCTACAAGGTCGCCATGAAATGCAAAACCCGTTGCGCCTTGTCGCACTTCTACATCTTTTTCGAAGCCGTCCACTTTCACAAAACCCCTTCCTGTTTTGGTGATGTCAATGGTACCTTCGAGGGTTTCTGTTTTTATTTCTTTCAAAAGAAACTTGCCGCGCTCCATCTCTTTCAGTTTGCCACTTTCCACTTCTGAGAGTAGAATGTCGTACATCAGTGTGCGCGAACCGCTGTCGTGCAGCCCAAGGGCCGAACCTATTTGTTTGTGATTGAGTGGTTTTTTTGGTTGTGCATGAAACACGTCCATTATTTTTTTTCGCAAGTCTATTTTAGTGTCTTGCTTTTTACTTTTTTCTTTTGCCATTTGTATGGCGAAGATGATGGTAATACTTTCTTGTTCGCATAAGGATTTAGCCAAATATCAAATGTTCAACAATTGATAATGTGTATATCATTTTGTATTGAACAAATTCATTGTTCTTTCAATGCCTAGAAGCCCAAAACTCAATGCTGCATTTGATGCGTGTTCTATTTTTTCGTCAATTATTTTTATCTCGTCTTCTGTCCATTTACTCAGAACATAATCTACCTGTTGGCCCTTTCCAAATTCGGCACTGATACCAAATCGTAGTCGTGCAAATTCTTTGGTTTGAAGTATTTCATTGATGTGTTTTATGCCATTGTGTCCACCATCGCTTCCTTGCGAACGCATTCTTATTTTCCCAAACGGTAACGCGAGATCATCGGTAACGATGAGAATGTTTTCTATCGAAATTTTTTCGAATTGCGCCCAATACCGCACAGCGTTGCCGCTGAGGTTCATGTATGTGGTTGGCTTAATAAGAATGAATGTGCGGCCTTTTATTTTGACCTCACATACATCCGCATATCGACCGGATTTGAAAGTGGATTTGCTTTGCATTGCAATTTGCTCCACCACTTTAAAACCAATGTTGTGGCGGGTTTCTGCGTATTCATTTCCTATGTTGCCCAAGCCGACTATGAGGTATTTCATCGAGTGCAAATAGAAGAAGATCAAATGAATTTCCGACACAAGAATTTTTTAGTTGCTTGTTGCCACTTATTAGAAGCAAAGGACAAACCGCATTGCGGTATCAAAACTTAAAACCAACACCCACTCTCAAGTAGGGCATGTAATTGTTGTGCTTAAAATCTTTGTTCCAACTGTACAGATTGGTTTTGAAACCAGGGTGAAGCATCAGATAGAGCTTGTCTTCAATCAATTGTTTTCTCCATTCTATTCCCACTCCTGCATTCATAAGAAATGACCTTTGCTGAGGATATGCTGACAATGGAATTATTTGTTCTCTATTGGTAGATAAATAGTGGGCGTTCTTCTTTGCTAAATAGTCAAATTCCAAAAGGCCATTGATGTAAATTTCTGATTTCTTCAATTGCGCTAAGCGGTATCCGCAGCTAATGGGAAGTAGTAAATGAATCAAACTTGTTGCACCATTGTGTGTAGATAGCGCTGTGTTTTCGGTTTGTGAAATGGCGGAGTTTATATCCGATATGAAAATAGAATCGGTGTAGAGTGTAATGAATGTGGTATCAAAAACAAGGGTGTTGTTGCTACCCGTTCCGTCTATCACCATAAAAGTAACTGGCGTTCCATTTAGCCAGTAGCTATTATCTGCTATAGAATATTCCGTTTTTAGTCCTGAATAGTTGATAATCTCGCCAGTTTTTGAAAAACCAAGACCCGCACTGAAATATGATTTTTCGAAATTTTTTGTTACTGAAACGTCAGCTCCAAATCCATACAATGAGGTTTCTTGTTGGTTGCGCTGGTCGATGTATTGGGTCAATAAATTATTAGTGCTTGAAAACGTAGAACCAACATGTATGAGTGAGGCGGCAATTCTTAAGTCCCAATTTTTCAGCAATGAACCTGCTGCAATAAGGCCATTGGTATTTGAATAGGACAAATTAGTATCAACATCCGCTAGAGGCTTGCCCAATGTGGAATTTTGGTTTGTTTGGGATGAGCTATCTGCGGCATTGTAAGCACTATCGTTTTGTTCTGTTCTTAGTGCAGAAGAATCAAATTGTTTTTCTGCATCAGATATTGAAGCAGTTTTAGAATCACTAATTTCTGTTGTGGCTTTTACTTTTCTTTCTTCTGAATTCACAACTTTATCCGAGCTATCATTTGATTGCGCTGATACAAATTCTGTGTTGACAGGCTTGTCCAATGTTGAATTTTGGTTTGTTTGGGACGAGCTATCTGTGGCATTGTAGGCACTCTCGTTTTGTTCGGTTGTAGTTGCAGAAGAATCATAATGTTTTTCTGTCTCTGATTTTGAAGCAGTTTTAGAATCACTAAATTCTGTTGCAGTATTTACTATTCCTTGTTCTGAGTTTAAAATTTTATCCGGGCTATCATTTGATTGCTCCGGTGCATATTCTGGGGTGAATGCATTGTTGTTATTTTTTGTTTTTGCAGGCGCAATAAATTCCTTTGGGGGCGCAGTATTGGCTTGAACATTTGCCCATAATGCTGACACATTTTTAGTTTCGTTTTCATATTTCTTCTTCTCATTTATGCGAGAATAACCGACCTCGTTGGAGTTGCCTTCGTTGTTTTTATCCAATGTCTTATTGGCAATAGAACCATTATTTGTATTTGGGTCATTTGCTTTAACTAGGGGATTGTTTTTAGCTTCTTGTGTGGTGCGTTTCTGATCCTGAACTGACTTCTGAACACTGTTATTTTCGCTTGAGCCTAGAGCAACAATGTCAGGCGTTTTCTGAGACGCAGAAGGCGGAACGGTTTGCGCAGAGGACCTAATATTTTGACCGATCAAATAACTTTCTTCTGTTTTTTTGTTGGAGAAAATGACAGCACAAACTCCAATTCCCAAACCAATTATGATGGCCATTGCACCAAGCCATTTCCATGCAGCACCATTTCCTCCTTTGTCATGCAGCATTTGCATGGCCGCGTGCATGGCTTGCTCATCCACAGGAATTTCTTGTTGCAATAATTTGCTCCTAAACAATTGGTCTATATCTTCTTTGTTGGTCATTTATTTTGAAATAAATTGAATATCGTGCAACATTTTTTTTAAGTCTTCGCGTGCTTTTGACACATGCCATTTGCTGGTACCTTCGCTTATTGAAAGCATTTTTGAAATTTCGCTGTGGGCATATCCTTCCAATGCAAATAGGTTGAATACACATCTTGTGGCCAAGGGCAAACTCAACAACATCCCCTCTAATTTTTCTGCCGAATATTTTTCATCTGTTTCATTCAAAGTAAATTGTGTTTCATTGTCTGTCAAGTTTTCTGATAACTGTATTGTTTCCTTCCAACGTTTGTTCTTGCGGTATTCGTCAATGATGGTGTTGGTCATTAGTCTTCTGCACCATGCTTCAAATGCAGATTCGAACTTGTAATTTGATAATGATTTTATCAGTTTCAAAAAACAATTGTTCAGCATGATTGTTCTGTCGTCATTATTTACAAAATATCTTTTGCTCATGCTCATCAATGTGGGATAAACAAGGGCATACATTTCTGTGTGTGATCTGCGATCACCTTTTACACAACCACTCACCAGATCGCGCGATACTTCTTTCATTCTATAAAGCCGCCAGCCCTCTTCTTTTATTGAAAGAGGGCCAGCGGTTTTATTACAATGTGTTTGTGCAATCAATCTAAAAGTTTATTTGCTCAAAAGTGTACTTTGGGTATTTCCGTTTTCATCCATCAAGCGCAACAAATAATTGCCCGATGCGAGGCCATTTATTTCTAACGGCAGTTGGTTATTTCCTCTTTGCAGACGCTTGCCAATGCTCATCAGTTTTTGACCCTGCATATTGTAAAGCTCAACGGTGGCCATGTATGCGTGGGTGGCTTCAATATTCACTCTCGAATTTTCACTGACTGGATTTGGAAACACTAGCAGTGTTCCCAGTGCATTTTTATTTTCGTCCACACCCTCAGCTATGTCTGCAACAATGTTCAGATTGAAACCTTGTTGGGCAGCACCACCGCCATCGAAAATTCCGTTTTCATCCACAGTAAAAGTCATGCAAAGTGTGTCCGCACAATTATCAGACTGGACAATGAGGCACAGAGTATATGTTCCCGTTGTTTCATAATAGTGATTTGGATAAGGATCAGTTGATGTGCTTCCGTCACCAAAATCCCACGAATAGCTTAAGTTGGTTCCTGTGGAGTTGTTGATGATATAGACATTGAATGGATCAATGTTGATGCTGTCATTTGATAACGAATCGTTCCAGGCCCAAAATGATGCGTTGCAATCGACAACGGGGAAGTCACAATAGATGAAATCAAAATTTAAGACGAATGAATTTATCGTCCATTCTTGATATTGCGTATCTGATATCATTCCGTTGCACGGCAGTTGAATCCAAGCAAGGCCACCTGTTGTAAAATCAGAATTGGTGTAAGAAAAATTTCCGTTCACATCGGTGTCCACAATAGTGAAAATATTGGTGAGCGAATCGTCACCGGTCATATAGACATAAACCTGAATAATGCCTGGTGCATTGGCTACAGTTCCGGTAATGTTTAATTGAAATTGTGCGCTAGCTGAGAGCGTAAAGGTGGTCGTCAAAATGGCCAGTGTGTGTTGAATGGATTTCATAATGTGTAAAATTTATATGTTATGAAGGGTATCACGAATATCGAAACCAAAAGGTTGGGTGAGGGGAAAAAATAATTGAAAACCTTTTGTCAAATGGGCTAAGCAATGGTATGATTTGTTTCATTTTGAATCAAAAAAAATAAATTCTGGGTTATGAGAAAGGCCGCTTTCCAGCGGCCTTTTTTATCGAGATTGATTTTTCGGTTATTTGCTTACCGACAATTTTACGACCTCAGTTATTTCATCACCGTACAATGAAACAATGTATGTACCAGCCGCCAAATTGGAAGTATCAATGCGCATGGCGGTGGATAAATTCAGGTTTGATTCTTTGATCATAATCCGACCTTGCATATCTGCAATAGCAATGTTTACAATCCCCGTTTGTCCGTTTTGCAATTTTAAATAAACGAAGTCTGATGCCGGATTGGGGAACAGTAATAAATTGTTGTGCAGCACTATTTCTTCCACCCCAACGAAATTATTGTTGGCATCGAAAGTTGGTTCTTGCACCACAAAATCGCCAGTACCATTTGGATAACGAGCAAAGCCCATATCGGTTTGTTGTTGCTCATAAGCGATCTGATCTGCAATAAGTCCACTTGAGTTTATTAAAGTGATTAGCTCTCCACTTGCACTTAGTTTAAAATTTGCGTGCATCATTCCTTGAGTGCTGTCTTCATCGGCCCAGATAATGAGATAGTCATCCGCATTCAAAACAGTACCATCGGGAATAGCCCATTTGGAAAGGTTTTGCGAGTTGTCGGTGATGTGCCAATCGGTTAGGTCAATGCTGTTTGTTCCTCTGTTGTATAGTTCTATCCAGTCTTCATACTCTCCTGTTTCGTCTGTTGATGTAGTTGCATTGCTGGCCATTAGTTCATTCAATACAATATCCGTGGAAGGAGCAAATTGGGGAAGAATCTGATAATAAAAAACATCATGCTCTGCGCCCACGGGCATGTATGTTCTTGTTTTTGCGGTGTTGTTTTCTACCGCTTCTATATAAAACCTAACGAGTGTACCCAGCACATAACCTTGAATGGATGCGCCAAATACGCCATCGTTTGCGCTGCCATCATTGTTGTTGCCATCGTCCATCATTTGCACCAATGTGAAATTGCCCACTGCATTGTTGGAGTAATAAAGATTGACCGCGAACAAACCATCAGGGGTGTTAACGCTAGAAGTAATATGTGCTATTTCATCGGCCAATGGAGACATCCACTCACCCTGATTGCTGTTCATTGTTACATTAGATATGGCTGCACCATCGGTATTCATTTCACTATTGCCATTGAGCGTATTTCTGCGTGTGGTAATGATGGATTGAAGCGAAGTAAGACCACTGGTGTATTGCGCGTATGAGTATAATTTTTTTGTATCCAATTGCACCTCTGCGTTTATTAGATTGTCATAGAAATCAATCAATGCTGCGGTGCCATCAGCGTCCAACAATTCGTCCACTACAGTGCGCATGTGAGCCAAATAACGTTGGCGATATTCTGGCACTTGCATCAAGCGGTAGAGCAATGGATAATTGGCATCATCAGCGTGGTAGAAAGCCGCCCATGTTTGGGTTTGTGTAATCAATGCGCTATTGCCATCATACTCCAGTGGCACCATTCTTCCGGTTTCTATTTCCCAATAGGTGTAGTAATCCATTTTGCCTTTATAGACGTAACTATCATCATCGCCAAAGGCAATTTCGCAAGCAAGAAACCAAAGTGCTCTGTCCACATCCATCACTGCCGGAAGTTCGTCAATCAAATTTGCAATGGGCGTGTTTTCTAAAACATCACAAGTACTTACAAGCGCATCCCAAGGGCTTGCCACGGTGCTGGACTTCAAAGTGTAATAGTTGTCATAAACAGTAATGTCAGTGCCAAGGTAATTGAGTGCTGCGGTGCCATCGCCCCATTGCGGGCCACCACCACCACCTCCACCGGCAGGAGCATCTGCACGCCACAAAGTGCCATCTTTGCTCATGAACCATTCTTTCAAATATTCTCCATTCATCTGCTGTACACTTGGATATACCCCCCAATTTTCGCCATTGATTACTAGCTTTATATATGCCGCTTTTGCTGCCGGAATGTGATTGCATATTTGATGCAGATACAAAAACTCGCGCATGAAAGTGGGGTCGTCAAAACAGTTGTTGAGGTTGAAAGTTTTATACCCTTGACACATTTGTCCCACAATGAATGCGTCTGTTTTTATGCTGAACGATTTTTTTTCTTCGCCATTGGTTTGGTTGTAGGAAGTAGCTCCTTTGAAGCCCACTCCCACCTGCTCGTAAACAACACCATCCACAGTCATTGTGGCCGATAGATCTGTGCCGCTGTTGTAATTTGTGGTGAGCAAATTCCACCAGTTGCTTTGCGAAAACTCAAGGTAGATGGTCTTCATCACGTCATGTTTGTAAAAGCCCTGTTCAGTATCGCCACCCATGTTTATTTGGTGGCTGTCTTGTAGAATTCTAAATTCGGAGGGAAGGTCTTGTGCCATCAGATGCAGCGTTACGGTAGAGCTTAATAGCAACAAGAGTATTATTTTTTTCATTAGACTGTTGGTATAAAATTTTGATATTGGGTCATTAAAAACAATTCGTGGTTTATAGAGATGCCATTGAAAAAAAGGTTTAATGGATGAACAATGGGCTAAAAAAGTCAATCCATAATTGAAACAAAAATGAGATGCAGAATCTTGGGCGGGACAATAAAAAAACTGCTGGGCCACATCTATATTTACTAGCTGGTTTTTGAATAAATCAATAGATTTTTTCTAAAAAAATACTTTAAGCCACCTCAAACCCATTGGTCTCCCAATTTGTGTTTGATGTCATTCACAAAATTTTTGATCCGTTGCTCTTCTTCTTTTTTACAAACGAGGAGTACGTTGCCTGAGTCCACCACTATGTATCCATTTAGCCCGTGCAGCACAGCCAGTTTTTCGTTCGGAATGTTTACCAAATTATCTGCACAGTTGTAGAGCATCACATTATTTCCTACCACACCATTGTGGTGCGCATCATGACTTACTTGTGTGTGCAATGAACCCCAAGTGCCCAAGTCGCTCCATCCAAAATCGCTCAACACCACGTTTACACTTTTAGCCTTTTCCATGATGCCATAGTCAATAGAAATATTTTCACACGCAGGATAAATTTTTTCGATAAAAGGGTGTTCTTCCGGTGTGCCATAAATTCCTTCGCCTTCTGAAAAAGATTTATACATCTCAGGCAAATAGTTTTCAAATGCGTTGAGAATGGCGTTGAGCGACCAAATAAAAATGCCCGAGTTCCAATAAAAATCGCCACTTTCTATAAAGTCCTTTGCCAGTTCTAAATCGGGTTTTTCTGTAAATGTTTTTACGCGTTTCACCTTTTCATCCATCGCCTTTTTTTCATCGGCCCATTGGATGTAGCCATAGCCCGTGTCAGGTCTGGTTGGCTTTATTCCAAGTGTCACAAGGTTGCTACTTTCTTTGGCTTGTTTAATACTTAACTGTATTATTTTTTCAAATTCTTTAGCATTTAAAATCAAATGATCGCTGGGTGCAACTATGATGTTTGCATCTGTTTCTCGCTCCGCAATCCAAAATGAAGCATAAGCCACGCAAGGTGCAGTGTTGCGCATGAAGGGTTCGCAAAGCACTTGTTCGGGTTTCAATTCGGGCAATTGTGCCAGTACCAAATCTTTATACAATTCATTGGTTACGACAAGTATGTTTTCCTTAGGACAAATAGGAAGAAAACGGTCGTAAGTCATTTGAATGAGTGTCCTCCCCACTCCTAAAATATCATGAAATTGTTTTGGAAAAGCGGTGCGGCTCATAGGCCAAAAGCGCGAACCAATTCCACCGGCCATGATGACACAGTAGTTCTTATTTGAAACAGACATTATTTTCCTTTGGTTGTTGAGGGGCGAATTTATCTATTTCCGAAAAGAAATTGGTAATGAGCAACATGGCTTTATTCAATTGTAAAATGAATACTTTTTTCGAATTGAAGGCTTCTATCACCTTTCATTTTTTTGTATAGAATATCACAGAAATTCACAGAAATTTATTTTATCAAATCTGATATACCAATAGCTGATCCGTCAATTTTTGTTTTGGTCTAATGGCCATCCTTTATAGAGAATGAATGGATTAGTCTTTTGTAATAAAATCTGCTTGGTTTCGTGTTTTCCGTGTGAAGAAATGATAGATTTACAGTAGTTCCTTCTTTTGCTGTTTAATAGGTTCACCCCATACTTTTTATTGGCATGAGCATGCTCCACAGAAAAAAATCAATGTGTTAATCTCGAAAGGGATGCCCTTAGACTTTCTATAGCCGCATCCACATCCGCGAGGGTTGCAGTGCCCACCGATAGGCGATACCAGACACTTGACTTTGATGCTCCAAATGCACTGAATGGAACAAGAGCAAGCTGTGCATCATGTAGCAAATAGCTGGTCATCTGTTCTGTTGTTTCAATCACTTGTCCATTTTGTTGGCGCATTCCTTTCAGATCGAATTTCACAGTAAGATAAATGGCTGCCATAGGTGCTATGGCATCCACCTTGAACCCTTCGGATTTTAATTGTTGAATGCCATTGTAAAATCCTTCTAGCCTTATTTCAATTTCATTTTTGAAATGTGATAGATAACTATCAACGGCCAAATTATTTGAGAGATATCGGGCACTTGCCACTTGTTCGGCTTTTGGTGCCCAGGCGCCAACGTGCCCAAGTATGCTTTTCATTTTATCTATCACTTTCTTTGGCCCAAAAGCCCATCCAACACGCACACCGGTGGCGGCAAAAGACTTTGATATTCCATCAACAAAAATGGTATATGGTTTTAATTCGGGTCGCAAACTGATGGGATCGTAATGTTTGGTTTGGCCATAAGTGAGTGCAGAATATATTTGATCGTACATCACATAAAGTGGTTTTTCGTCTGCGCTTCGGGTTGCGTTTTCTTCCATCACCAAGTCGCAAATTCCCAACAATTGCTCTTTAGAAAAAACCGTTCCTGTTGGGTTGAGTGGAGAACAAAGTGCCAACAAAGAAGCACCTTTCAACGTGCCGCGCAATTCGTCAGCAGTTGGCATAAAATTATTTTCAGGTAACGTCTCCACAAAAACAGATTTAGCGCGTGTTAGGTGCGAATAATGGTTGTTGTTCCAACTGGGTACAGGAAACACGACAGTATCGTCCGGATCTACAACGGCTTGAAAGATGGCATAAATAATTGGCCGTGCGCCTCCAGCTATCAGTATTTCGTTTTCTGCATAATGTAATCCTTGCCATTTGAGAATTAAAGCCGACACCGATTTGCGCAATTCTAAAATGCCATCTGCGGCAGGATAGTTCGTTTCATTTTCATTGTACGCTTTTATTATTTCTTCCTTTAATTCTTTTGGAATAGAAAAAATATTTGGATCGAAATCACCAATGGTGAAATTGAAAATGTGTTGGCCTTGTGCCATCAATGTACGCACCTCGCCTGCAAGTTTTATTATTTCAGAACCGATAAGGTTTTCAGCCATAAGCGATACTTTGAAATCTTGAATTCCGTTAGCTGTTGGGTTGCTCATTGGTTACGGTAATTATTCTTCTTTGATGTGATGTTTGAATTTGACTTGGGCGAAAGTATTGGAGCAGCGTCATTCTCAGCAGATAGAATGGGTGTAAAATTTTGAAACTATGTGGGGGAGCATAAAAAATTGAGGACTATGTGGTTCAATACCGTGTGCCGAAAATGGATGAGGGCTTGCACTTGCTCAAGTCTGAGGTCTCATGTCTTGGGTCTTTGGGCCACGAGATAAAGCACGTGGTTGGGGTCATCGGTATTTTGTTGTTTGGCCGGCTGAAGCCCGCAGTTAGTATCGTGTCTTTTTCTCAAGCCTCAAGTCTCATGTCTCAAATCCCATATCTGATTTCTCATAGCTCATCCAATAGGAATTATTGCGCCATCCACACATTCACATCCTCCAACTGCACAGCGGGAATGTCGAGCTTGTTTTTCTTTCTATATTGATTCAGATTTTGATGAATAGAAGTGGGTTTGGCTTCTCTTAATTTTTCGATGGAATCATAACCTGCACGTATCACATGTTCGGCCCAAATCTCTGGCACTCCAATAGCCATGAAGACTTGCGGATCAGGGCCAACATCAAATTTCTCCGGGCGCATCTGAGGGAAGAACAAAACTTCTTGTATCGTTTCGTTGTTGGTTAGAAACATGACGAGCCGATCTATACCAATGCCCATTCCGGAGGTGGGCGGCATTCCATATTCCAAAGCCCTCAAAAAATCTTGATCCACATACATGGCTTCATCATCGCCACGCTGTTGCAGTTTTTGTTGTTGTTCGAAACGATTGCGCTGATCTATTGGGTCGTTCAATTCGGTGTAGGCATTGGCGACTTCCTTTCCGTTTATCATCAACTCAAAACGCTCGGTAAGCTCCGGATTGGCGCGGTGCTTTTTGCACAGTGGCGACATCTCGATGGGATAGTCAGTAATAAAAGTTGGCTGTATAAATTGGCCTTCGCATTTGGCTCCGAAAATTTCGTCTATCAGTTTGCCTTTGCCCATTGTTGCGTTCACCTCAATGCCTATGCTTTTGCAGAAGGAGGCAAGTTCTTCTTCGCTTTTTCCGGTAATGTCAAAATCTGTGAACTTTTTTATCGCATCAGTCATTGTAATGCGCAGAAAGGGCTGGCCAAATTCAATTTGTTTGTTTCCAAGTGTCACAGAAGTTGTTCCCAATGCCGTTTTACAAACGTGTTGCAGCATGGCTTCCGTAAAATCCATCATCCAATTGTAGTCCTTGTATGCTACATAAATTTCCATCACGGTGAACTCCGGATTGTGTGTGCGATCCATTCCTTCGTTGCGAAAATTTCGGCTGAATTCATACACGCCATCAAAGCCCCCAACTATCAGGCGCTTTAGATAAAGTTCGTTTGCTATGCGCAAATACATGGGCACATCGAGAGCGTTGTGATGTGTGATGAATGGCCTTGCTGTAGCACCTCCTGGGATGGCTTGCAGCACAGGAGTGTCCACTTCCAAATATCCTTTTATATTAAAAAAATCGCGCATGGCGTTCACAATTTTTGTTCGTGCTATAAATGTCTCGCGTACTTTTTCGTTCACCACCAAATCCACATAGCGCATTCTATAGCGCAACTCCGGATCAGTAAACGCATCGTGAATATTTCCATCAGCATCTGTCTTTACCACAGGCAATGGCTTTATGGATTTGGCCAACAAAACAAGCGTTTCAACCTTGATAGAAATCTCGCCCATCTTGGTGGTAAAAACTTTCCCTGTTACACCAACGAAATCGCCAAAGTGAAGCAGGTGCTTGACCACTTCTTTGTAAAAAGATTTGTCATCGTCCGGACAAAGTGTATCGATATTGATGTATATCTGAATTTTGCCGGTAGAATCTTGTATGTGTGCGAAGCTGGCCTTTCCCATATCGCGCATGTTTTGCAAACGACCAGCAATAGTTACATCGCGACCTTCTTCATAGTTTTCAAGAATTTCTGCGGCCGTTGCATTGCGCTTGAACTCCGCAGCAGGAAAAGGATCTATGCCATAAGCCCTCAGTTTATCAAGCGACTCCCTTCTTACAATTTCTTCCGGTGACAGGTTTTGAATCATGGGCGCAAAGTAGTTTCGATATAACAACACGCATAAAGTTAGAAGTATGCTTATTCCAACTTTTTAATTTTCTTTTCTACATCTCTTATCATTTGTTTTATCGCAAAATTGTCGGGCGAAATGTTTTGTGCAGCAATCAAATCAATGTGTGCGTTTTGGTAATTTTCTAAAGCCTCCTTTTTGCCGTTGTTGTCAGCATGTTTATCGGCTTTTTGCAAATACACCTCTGCTCTTTTTAGCAAAAATTCCATGTTCTTTGGGTTGTGAATTAGGGCAACAGAAAGGTCTTCAATGGCCTTCACATAACTTTCTTTTTGAAGCAAACAAGTTCCTCTATTATTGAGCGTTTGTGTTTTCATTTCAAGCGTCATTTGATCTTCATAAAACAATGCTTGAGTGAAATATTTTATAGCGCGGTCATATTCCTTTTCTTCCATTTCCAATTTGCCAATTGCTATAATCGGTTCCAAATATTCCGGATAAATTTCTAATGCCCGTTCCCAATCTTGAAGCGCAAGTTCATTCTCGCGCATCTGCATATAAGCTAGGCCGCGCATGTAGTAGGCATCGGCAAACTGATGCTCGCGTGTGAGGTGTTTTGAAAACATGGTTACGGCCTCCTTGTAGTTGGACATTCCAAGAAAGGCACGCCCAAATTCAAAATAGGTTTGGGTAGAATCGCCCTTCAGTTCAAGACATTTTGATAGGTCCACTATGGCTGATTGGTAATCCCCGTTTTCATTTTTGCAAAAAGCCAAGTTTAGAAAAAAATCAGCATCCACGGTTTCCATTTTTTGATACTGTTCATAATCGATAATGGCTGCTCGATAATCTTCAATTTCTTGCAGAACAGAACCACGCATGTACCAAGCCGCAGCGTTTTGGTTATCAAGTTCTATGGCTTTGTTGAAATCTGATAACGCATCCTGTTGCCTTTCCAGTAGCGATAGCATCATGCCCCGCTCTAAATAAATAATGGTACTTGCATTAGAATTTGCAATTACAAAATCAAGATCAAGTATTGCCTTTTCGTATTCTAACAATTCGGAATTAATAATGGCCCGCTCGGCATACCAACGCACATCATGGGTACCCAATGCTATTGCCTTATCAAAATATTCGAGCGCAAGAAACATGTCTGCATGTTGAAAAGTGGAACTACCCAAATAGCCATAAGCCGCTGCATTTTTTTTATTGCTGGCGATGTATGGTGTAAGTATTTGGATAACATCCAAATCATTTCCCGCTTCATAGGCCACAACTGCGCTTTGAAACCATTCTATCTTTAGTAAAGTATCTGTTTCAAGCGAGTCGATGTGCGCTTGAGAGTGTGCTATGCAACTCAAGAACAAAGTAAAAACAGAAAGAAGAATTGGCAGAAATTTCAACGTGATTATTTTTTTGAATTTCATTTTTTTTCTAATGAAAAAATATAAAACTGTTTTGCAAAAATTGCATCAAGTTTGGCCGAATAATACCATTTGTAAATAATAGAAAGGCGAGCCATTTCTCTCCCTTATGAGATGCTCACACAAAGAAGAGAACACATGTGCGGGTGATAGAAACAATGGAATATTTATAAATCGCAATCGGTATAAACTTCGAAAGAATCAGA
>JAYSWI010000395.1:0-4545 GCA_043718125.1 Flavobacteriales bacterium | reverse complement strand
TGCTGCTACTTTTAGTTGCTGCATTTTTTACCAATCCATCATTGGATGATTTCAAAAATGAAACACGCAGCCAAATCAAAACACAAATGGACGAATTGTCCAACGACCCCACATTGTCAATCATTTCAGCGATGGGCGCAAATTTTTCGGACAAAATGATTGAAGAACTCATTGTAAGAAAAGAATATTATATCTGCTCTGTTTACATCATTGAATTGCCAACTGGCAACTTCAAATATCTTGGTGCATACAAAATGTTTTTTCCTTTACAGGATGAAAATCCAATCGAAAAATTTATTAAAACTTTTCAGACACTTCACTAAAACAAAAATTGAGATGACTTCGAAATGTTTTACTTTTTTTATCCTTTTACTTTTTGCGGTGAATGCTTCAGGGCAAAACGATGGATACAAGATAATTCCAAAGCCAGTTGAAACTGTTAAGCTGGATGGG
This sequence comes from Flavobacteriales bacterium, assembly GCA_043718125.1. Classification (GTDB taxonomy): domain Bacteria; phylum Bacteroidota; class Bacteroidia; order Flavobacteriales_D; family Sanyastnellaceae; genus JANNVZ01. The sequence continues at coordinate 4,092 of JAYSWI010000395.1, read as the reverse complement.
GTGTTCGAAATAAATACTCACACCCAAATAATTGCTGCGGCAGCCTGTTTGTCAGAAGCAGAATTTTTCGCAGATTGGTTAAGCAGCGCAACAAACCATCCTTTCAAAGTGGTACTGATAACAACTTTGCCAGTAAACAATTTTATTTTCTTCAACTGCAACTATGTAAATGTAATGCCACTAAACATTGCTATTCATTTACAAGAGAATGCAACATCCAATCAAAATCAAAAAAGCGAAGCATACAATTTGGATATAAGTCCGCAGCGAATTGAGGTGCTTGCCAATAAACCGGAAGGTGTCTTTTATGCTATTCAAACTTTGCGTCAAATGCATGTTCCGGATGCAGAAATGGGCGAGCTGCGGCTTCCATACCAAATGGAATGTGTGCGCATTATAGACCATCCACAATACGCACATCGCGGGTTGTTGCTTGACTGCTGCCGCCATTTCATGAGCAAAGATTTTGTGATGAAAACCATCGACATCATTTCTCAATACAAAATGAATGTGTTGCATTGGCACCTGACGGAAGACCAAGGCTGGCGCATACAAATAGACAAATATCCATTGCTAACAGAGGTGGGTGCGTGGCGCACCGAAGCCGATGGTTCGCGCTATGGAGGCTTTTACACAAAGACTGAAATACATGAAATTGTGGAATACGCCAAAACACACCACGTTACTATTATTCCTGAAATAGAATTGCCCGGACACAGTGTGGCTGCCATTGCTGCTTATGCCAAGTTGAGTTGCACTAGTGAACATATTCCAGTGGAAAATGAGTGGGGTGTTTTCAAGGACATTTATTGCGCAGGCAACGAGTTCACTTTTGAATTTTTAGAAAATGTACTCGATGAGGTTTGTGAATTATTTCCTTCTGAATATATCCACATTGGAGGCGATGAAGCTCCAAAATACAGATGGGAACATTGTGAAAAATGCCAGAAAAGAATTGCTGACGAAGGTTTGAAAGACGAAGCGCAATTGCAGACTTATTTCATTGAGCGCATCGCTAAATATCTGCATATAAAAAATAAACGCATCATTGGCTGGGATGAAATATTGGAAGGCGGAATCCCAAGTGATGCCGCAGTGCAAAGTTGGCGTGGAATGCAAGGCGGAATAGATGCTGCACAGGCACACCACCAAGTTATCATGTCCCCAACATCGCACTGTTACTTTGATTATCCTTTAGAGTCAACTGATTTGTATGAGGTCTATTCCTTCGATCCGATGCCCGATTCATTGACGGCTGAAGAGGCCATTTATATACGCGGGGCAGAATGCAATATGTGGTCAGAACATGCGCCTGAAGAATTGATTGAAAGTAAAATTTTTCCACGACTAATAGCGCTGAGCGAAGTATTGTGGACACCAAAATCTTTGAGCAATTACGATGACTTTCAAGATAGATTGAGTCAGCAATATGAAAGATTGAGCGCTCAAAAAGTGGACTTCGGATTTGAAGCCGTGCCTTACGCCCTATTATCAACTATGGATGTAAAAGGCGATATGACGATTCTTTTGAAAGCAATGCCGCTGACCGAAATGACACTTCAATACCAACTTGTAAAAAAAGGAAAATCCAAAAACAAGGATTGGATTACAGTTGAGAACGACCAACAAATACCAATCACAGAACCAACCACTATTTATGTAAATGCAGAATGGAAAGGAAAAAAATATCCAACAGAAATGGAACGATCATTTGTTCCTCATGCAGCATTATCAAAGAAAATTGACTTGAGCTATACCCCAAGCCCATACTACTCCGCTGGAGGAAATGGCGCATTGGTAGATGGCGCTTTGGGTAGCACTTCTTTTCGAGATGGAGTCTGGCAAGCAGTGAATGGGGCAGACATGGAAGCAGTGATAGACCTTGGTGACATGATAGAGATTTCCAACATAAAAACCAATTGGTTTCATTATGGAAACGCATGGATTTTTCGTCCAACTCTTGTTGAGTATTTCGTGAGTGATGATGGAAAAAACTGGAATTCAATTGCAACAACAAAGTCAATATTGGACGACAAAACAACTGGAGAAATTATCACCGATATGAATGCCACATTCGCAAAAATAAAAACGCGCTACGTAAAAATGTTAGCACACAACTATGGAAAATGCCCTGTATGGCATGATGCTGTTGGCGAACCTAGTTGGTTATTTTGTGATGAAATCGTGGTAGAATAATTCACAAATCGACATGTCAGAAAATAAAACACTCCCAGTGATGGAAACCTTCTATACCGTTCAAGGTGAAGGTGCTTTTGCAGGTGCTCCCGCCTATTTCATTCGTGTGGGAGGATGCGATGTAGGCTGCGTTTGGTGCGATGTAAAAGAGAGTTGGGACGCCACAAAACATCCGCAATTACCTTTAGAAAAATTGGTGAGCGATGTGGTGAACAGCGGCACAAATATTTGCGTAGTTACAGGTGGCGAGCCAGCTATGTATGATTTATCCGAACTGACCCTTCTTCTGAAAAAACAAAATATCAGAACGCACATTGAAACATCGGGCGCATATCCATTGACGGGCGAATGGGACTGGATCACTTTTTCTCCAAAAAAATTTAAACCCCCAATAGAGCAGATATACAAAATAGCGAATGAATTGAAGGTGATTGTATATAACAAAACGGATTTGCAATGGGCGCAACAACATGCCTTGAAAGTGAACCAAAATTGTATGCTTTATCTGCAACCTGAATGGAGCAAACGAGAAATAGTGCAACCGCTGATTCTTGATTTTATTAGAAAAAATACACAATGGCGAATTTCTGTACAGACACATAAATACCTAGGTGTGGATTGAGTCTCAGTATAAATAATTTTTCTCAGCCAACAGCTTCACCATGTCTTGTCCAAGCACGGTACAAGTTCTATCATACAATATCGGATATTCCTTTTCAAACTCCATGGGCGCCTCGAAAAAAGTTTCGATAACACAGGCCCAAAGTTCATGAATATTAGTAGAACTATACGCCCTGAATACGCCAATATTCTCATCAACAATTCTCGTCAAGACACGTACTCCCTCAATCTTCCAAATTTTAAATGCTTCGTTTTCTGCACGATCAAGTTCCATGTCAAGCGCATGAGAAAATTCGTGCAAACCCAAATTAATCTTATCACTACTATTCTCAAATCCCTTGCGAAAATCCTCCCAACTTAGAAAAATTTGACATTGCTAACTGCCAAACCTTTTACATCAGTACCAATCAGTTTGCTGAAAAATTTTGATGGATAAATAACGATAAATTCAAAAGAGGACAAATCTGCAAATTCGGAACCTAAACCAAATGTGAGCTGCACCAAAGTTGCAGCTATTTTCATCTTGCGTTCTTCTGTAAATAGAAATCCTTCGCGTTCAATAAAGGTCTTTTCATCCAGTATGAAAAGCGTTCTATTCACAAAAGTCAATCTATTTTTTGCACTAAGTAAATTGTAATATGAAGCGTGTTGGGTGACTAAAAAGGCATCACACTTTTCTTTCCTTTCTTTGGAATAAGTCACAAAACTTAACTGCCTGCCCAACCTCATTTCCTTGCCTCGAAACCACAAATAAATCAACAATCCAATCACGATACTAGCAACAATGGATTCCACATTACGCATAAAAAATAAATAAGTGTTGAATTGTAAAAATAATTATTGGTCAATATCCGTCAAATTTATTGCGTCATTGAAGTTTCAATTCTGAAAAACTAAAACGAAATAGTCAATCATATCAATTTCAGATTCAATATGGAATTAGAAATTATTTCCATGAAGAACAATTTTGACCGAGCACTCAGATGATGAATTTTACAATTTTGAACATTGATAAATTTCAATCACACAATTACATTCGCGGCAAAATCAAACCCAATTAAGAAAATGAGAATATTCAAATTACTGTTTATAGCAATTGCGGCTTTGGTTGTGACCACCGCTTCCAAATGCAACCGCGCTGAAAAAACTCCGGACAGTGCCGCAGTTGCGCCAATAGAAACAATAACCACTGCACCCGCTCAACAAGAAGAAATTGCAACGACAACGACAGCGGCCCCTGTGCTTTTGACACCTGATAAAGGCGCAAAAAATGCA
>JAYSWI010000394.1:0-1592 GCA_043718125.1 Flavobacteriales bacterium | reverse complement strand
GCTGCGGTTATCAATGGATTAAAAGAAGTTTATTTCAACAAAGAATTTTCTCGGCCAGCTATAGAAAAAACATTGCTGCATTTCAAAGATGTAGAATTGAACCCACAATTGAAAACCATAGCGGACAATACCTACCAGCAATTGAAAAAAAATAGAGAGGGATGGGCGCAACCCGATTTTATATTGCTGGATGAAAAGGAAGACAAATGGAAGCTCACTGAAAACGATGGACTTCCTGTGTATTTCCTATTCTTCGCTTCATGGTCTTCGGCCAGCGTGAAGGAACTTTTGCTGCTTGAAAAACTTGCGGAAACGTATAACAATGACATTCGTTTGGTGGCTATCTGTATGGATGAAAAGTATGAGCATTTCAAGAAATATTTAGCCGATCATCCCAAGCAAAAATTCACCTTCCTATATGGTTATGGTGATCCAAAATTTAAAGACAATATAAACTTGAAGACAGTGCCTTACGCAGTAATGTTGGACGCTGATTTGAAAGTAATGTTTGATTACACGCCCATGCCAAGCCAAGGTATTCAAGCGAATTTTGCCAAGTTGAAACAAGCAGCGGCAAATGGAGGACAAGGAATGAAAACTTGGGAAAAAAAATGATTGGAGCATTACACTTATTTCTCCTAGAATAAAAGTGCCAACCCTCGTCAAAGTCATCAGAAATATACACCTTGTAGAGTTCGATAGAGGTCGATTTGACCATTGGTGTGTTTATTTGAAAAGAGACAATAGAAACAGATATGCACCTAGAGATTCAGAATATTTTTTAATTCTGCAACAACTCGCTGCAAAGCATGGTCATCAAAAAATGTATGATGATTTTGTAATTATCTGCGAAACTGTCAATACCCAAATCCTACCTAAAACCCTTGACCTTATTACGCAAATTTCTGAAACCTATTTTGGTGATGCGATAGAAATAGATATATGGTTTACAGTGCTATATGCAGGTATGATTGCGGAAGAAAACAAGGAGAACATGGTGCTAAGAAAACGTATCAAAAGATTGGGAATGTATCAAGTGCTTATTGAAAAAATGCAACCCGATATGGCGGCTAAATTTTCGTTTGGAAAAAAATATGCGGAACTAAATGCACTGATGAAGGAAAGAGGTTTTTAGGCAATCAAATCCAAATGACACATGCCTTACCTTGTTACATTCGCGGCATGAAGAAAAAGGCCCTCATTACAGGTATCACAGGACAGGACGGAGCTTATTTGGCAGAATTGCTTTTGTCCAAAGGGTACGAAGTGCATGGTGTAAAACGAAGAAGTTCCTTGTTCAATACAGACCGTATTGACCACCTCTATCAAGACCAGCACGAGCGCGATGTGAGTATGTATTTGCATTATGGCGACCTCACCGACAGCACCAATCTGATCCGCCTTGTGCAAGAGATAATGCCAGATGAAATATACAACCTTGCAGCACAAAGCCACGTGCATGTATCGTTCGAAACACCTGAATACACTTCCAATGCCGATGCCACAGGCACACTGCGTTTGTTGGAGGCCATTCGGATTTTGGGCCTTGAGAAAAAAACAAAATTCTACCAAGCTTCCACAAGCGAATTGTA
>JAYSWI010000393.1:0-14865 GCA_043718125.1 Flavobacteriales bacterium | reverse complement strand
GAGAACACAAGTGAGGCGCAAAATAAAACGGACTAATTCATAATTAGAAATGGTATGACTCCCTTTACTTCCACTGGCACTATCAAATCCCTATCGGTAGTATCAACTTGTGCATTAGCCAGCACAGTTGTCGTGCAGAGGAATAATACAAGAGTGTGTCGCATAATGGTGTGAAAATGTATGGTAAAAGTAGCAACAAGTAGAGACCTGCACCCACGCTGAGTCCGTCACACTAACTGAGTCAGCATGACCAACCGCCTGGGTGAACAAAAGCCCAACACCAAATAGCCCATCCAGAACAAGTGTTGAGAACACTGTTATGATTGCATTAGTAGCACCCATTGACCCACCTGACCAAATTATCTGCGTTAAGTTCCGTGTAGCTCAATTGTGCCTGCAGATAGCCGTTGTTAAGCACATATATAACAGGAAAATTATTTCCACAAATTTTAATAAGCTCATCGCCATCATTAAAAAAAGTGTGTGGCACTTCTTTCATTTGTGTTTCAAGAACAAATTCGTCCAACAAATCAAACTCGCCATTGAGTACGGTATATATTGGAAGTTCGGGGTGCTGTCGTTTTATTACTTCAAGTTTATTCAATGACATTATGCAACGCGAACAGGTTAAAGTTCCAAACATCACTATGGCTTTTCCTTCGCGCAAATCGAAATCGGGTTTATCGTTATTTTCAATACTATAAATAGGTTCTAGAAATATTTTTTTAAATTCTTTGCCATCTATAATAGTTGTTTGAGGCAAATCAATTTTGTACAAAACAAATGGCAAAACAAGACCCAATATTACCGTTGCTATAGAAGCTGATAGGGTGAATTTGTTTTTGACAAAAGGTTGACAAGTCATGATGAGCCACCAACTAATTATGGCAATAACTACATTCTTGAATAGGCCAATCATTGGTGTCATCTTAATGTCGTGTCCATAGCAACCACAATTGGCATCGGAGCCTTCCAGCAACAATAGAAATATGAGATAAATAGAATATATAGCCAAGAACCACAAAGAGATTTTCAGGGCCTTTTTCTGCCATAAATGAAATGAAATAAGGCCACCCAATATGAACTCACTTGCTATGATCAATCTGGATTGAAAGAGGACACTTACTTCGTTGCCCAACCCCATACGCAGCATATCGTTCTCCATATATTCCACTGGTAGCAATTTGAGCAAACCCGAAACGATATATGAGACCCCAAGCAATATGGCAACAACAACTCTAAGCATACTTTTTACTACGAAAAGGATAGAATGACAAAAAAAAATTAGAGAAAAAAGGTATCTAAATGGTATAAATAGGACTCCGCGACTATCTCATGTGCAGGCGATTGCGTCTTTCTAGATTTTTGAAAATGAAACAAGAAAAACAACTAGCTTGTAGGTTAACAACAAAAAAAAAGGCCGTATAAACGGCCTTTTAATTCAAATCAAAAAATTATTTTTTCTTCAATTCGCAAGCTAAACCACCAATCTCAAATGCAGTACAGGCAGCTTCAGCATCCTTTTTTGTCATTTTCATATCCACAGTTGAAGAAATACCACTAGCAGTGCAAGTGCAGGTGTAATCTTTTTTGCAAGAACTAAGTGAAGCAACAAACGCAACACCAGCGAAAAACATAAATACTTTTTTCATAGTTAAATTTTTTATATGGTTTTAATTAAGGCGCGAATATATCGAAATCACTATGCAAAAAAAAAATTCTACTCTTCATTTAATAGTGGTCAATTTTCATTTTGTCAAGTAAGAGAGAAAAGAGATATTTGAAATTTTGGAAGCTACTTGCGGTTCGCTTTTTTTGCTATTGCTTAAAGTTCACTCTATCCATCAAGCCTGAAGTTTACATAAATAAGTAGTAAGTGAGAATGCCTGATAGATGAACCTCGCAGCAACTACCAACTATTTACTCTCTACTTTCACTATCAAGTTGAACAGTTCGGGTTGCATAATACATTTTGTGCATTCCTTCATATATGTAGTGGTGGACAAATCATTGGGGTATATCTCATTGCATTTTTCAAAACAGGAACGGGCATCGGACAGCTCTTGTTTTTTGTAATGTTCTATTGCTTGTTTCCAATCACTCATCCATTGATTTTGTTTTTCCTTTTCTTGCCAAGGCTGCACCAATTCGAAAACGACTACAGGCATCTCCTTGCCCTTCACTTTTACTGATGCCATTTCGCGAAAAATGAAATCGCTCTTGATGCACGAAAGGCGGGTGCTTTCACTAACAAGGATGTTCACACCAAAAAACTTGGTAAGCCCTTCGAGGCGCGACCCCAGATTGACACCATCACCAATGACGGTGTAGTCAAATCTTTTTTCAGAACCAATGTTGCCCACCGTCATCTGATCGGTATTTATACCAATACCTATGCGCAAAGGAGGTTGCCCTTTATCGCTTTGTACCTGATTGAAAATAGCTAAATTTTCGATCATTGCCAGAGCTACATGGCAGGCCCGTTCTGCATGATCCAACTGCGGCACAGGTGCTCCAAAAATTGCCATGATGGCATCGCCAATAAATTTGTCGATGGTGCCTTTGTGCAAGAAAATACACTCGCTCATTCTGCTCAAATAATCGTTGAGCACACTCACTATTTGTTGCGGATCCAAACGTTCCGAATACGAAGTAAAACCACGAATGTCGCTGAACAACACAGTCAATTCCTTCTTTTCGCCTCCCAAGTGTAGGTGTGATCTATCATTGATAATCTGTGCCACCACATCTGGCGAGAGGTAGCTTCCAAATGCGTTTCGCAACTGCCTGTTCTTTCTTTCTCTGGTAAAAAATATGTAGAGCGAAGTGAGTATGAAAGCAAATAGTGTAATGACCATTAGGGTGGCAATTGGAAAAATAATTCCATGCACTGGCATCACCCAAGTGATGAACAACATCATTTCTCCAAACACAATGAGGATAGAAACCACAAAACCCAAAAGGGGTTTAAGAATTAGAAAAAGCAGTACTTGAAGAAATGCAATGAGCAAAAACCAAGGTATGGCTTCACTTTCAGTCACTTCTTTGATAAAAGCTCCATTCATCATATTGAGAAAAGCGATGGCATGAACTTCCACTCCCGGAATTTTTTCATTCATAGTGGGCACCGTTTTGATGTCGCCCATGCCCGATGCGCTGGTACCAAAGAATACATATTTGCCTTCGAAAAATTCGGCAGGTGCTCTTCCACTTACCACCTTATGATATGGTATGTAGCGCAAAGGCTCATCCGCATTACCCAGCCAGTTCAACCGAAATGTTCCATTCTTGTTGAGTGGAATAAACAGACTGTCGCCAAGTTGGATCCCATTGCTAGTTATGGCCACTTGCTTTTCATCCATGTTGAAATAATCCAATGCCATGTACAACGGAAAATTGGCAACAAATAATGCCTTGCTATCTGCACTTGGCAATTGTTGAAGTAGTCGATAGTTGCGTACCGTTCCATCATTCATACTTGGCATTGCAATGCTTCCTACGCCCTTCGCATGTTGAGCAAAAGCAGCAATAGGCAGTGTTGGATGCGAAAGAATTGGAAACCAAATTCCATTGTCTTTTTTTGCTTCGATGGTTCGCAAATAGCGCAATGCATCATAGTCAACAACGGTGTCTGTTTGTGTTTCATCATCATAGAAGCTGAGATAGACACATCCTGCTTCTTCGATGGCCAATTCTAATTCGTAGTCCGTACTTAGTGCATCCACAATTTGAGAAGCACCTTGGTAGCCTCTGTATTGAAGCAAGTCGTTATATACATCAGGAAAAGTATCCGGCTCGGTATATAGAAAGTCGATTGCAATAGCACGAGGATTTCCGGATGCCACATGTGATATGGCTTGTGCATCATACGCACGTGGCCAAGTTTGAGGCCGTCCAAGTTTTTCAATGCTTGCATCATCAATGTCAACGATAACGATTTGGTCATTCGTTATTTTTTTATGAAAGGGATTGTTTGGACGTATTTGAAATGAAAGATCCACGATTTGATTTTTCCAGCCATCCATTGGGGAGCGCACCATGCTGGAAGAAATAAAGACAAGTCCCTCCGACATTAGCACACATAAAACGGCAAGCAACAATGCACTAACCAGCCAGCGTATGGGTTTTATTTTTATCATTTTGCGTGTTGTGGGCGAATGTAATAAAGGTGGAAAAGTGGACTAACTAACACTTTGACGATCTAAAATTTTTTGGTGTCATTAAGGATCGTTTGGATGAAGGATGAACGAACAATTGAACAAATGAACAATTGAACAAGTGAACAATTGAACAAGCGAACAAAAGAACAATAGAAGAATAGAACAATAGAACAAACGAACAATAGAACAAGTGAACAATAGCACTATGGACCAATGAAATTGCAGTTAATTCTAAAAGCAATTATTACGTTCATAAATTGTCAGCAAAAGGTAAAAACAAAAACAAGCTGTCAAGAATTGTCCCACCTACTTTCGACCGCATCAATTGGAATGAAGTTCATCAATTTCAACCTTATCGATCCTTAACTTAATACCACAATTTGATTATGTATTTGGACAAATACGATTACGTGATTCTTGACATCATTCAAGCCTATAAGCGCAACAATCACAAACAGCTTATCAAATTGCCACAGTTGGAGATGGGCTTCTGGAGTCGTATCGAGAATGATGATGCGAACAATTCGCGCAGTGCACAGATAGGAGAACGTGTAGCCAATTTATACATTGAAGGCTACATTTTGAATCGCAACAACCAAGGCTATTCTCTCACACGCAAAGGCAAGGATGAGCTTACGTATCAAAATGTGGAGATCGAAATTGCATAAATTTTCGATTGAGTTTAAGACAGAAATACTATAGCTTATCTGAAAATACAAAAGTGAAATTTCATTTCATTTTCAGTCACACATTACCAAGTCAAGCTTTGCGCACTCATCCATATCCCTTTTAGTTTTAGGGCTTGTTCCAATACATCGCGCACACAACCTTCGCCTCCTTTAGCCTGTGAAATGTGGTGTGCAATCGATTTAATTTCTTGCGCAGCATCAGCAGGACAGCAGGCCAAACCTACGTGCTTCATCACTTGATAATCTGGAATATCGTCACCCATATAGCAAACCTGCGATGCTTCAAGTTGGTTGTCAACCAAAAATTTTTGAAACACTTCCATCTTGTTCGAAGCACCTAAAAAAATATTTTTTAAGCCAAGTCCTTCAAAACGTTTTCGCAAGCCTTCACCTTTGCCACCGCTGATGATGGCAATGTGAAGTCCACTCTTCACTGCTAGTTGCACGGCATAGCCATCGCGCACATTAGCAGTGCGCAATTGTTCGCCATTGTCCATAAGAGTCACTATGTTATTGGTAAAAACTCCGTCCACATCGAAGCAAAAAACATTGATGTCTTTGAGTTTCTTTTTATAGTTTTTTTCCATGGTAGGCTGTCAAAATTCGATTGGTGAGTTGGGTATATATCTGTAACAATTCAGGTGTTTCTGATAAGAATTGTAAATGCTTTTCAATGGTTTTGATATCGCCACGCGAGGCAGGGCCGGTTTGAGTTTGAGACTGAGGCAACACTTTTATTTTGTTTAATTGATCCGCAATACTTGGCAATAATATTTCAAATGGCAGATCATTTTCTTCAAGAATATTGGATGCAATGGCAAACATTTGATTCACAAAATTGTTACTAAACACAGCAGCAATATGAGCCTTTGCTCTTTGTTCTGATGTTGTATAAAACACTTTACTCGAAATGTTTTGGAACAAATTAGAAAGAAATTTTTTTCCTTCTTCATCCGAAGCTTCAATCAAAAATGGGATCATTGAATAATCCAAATCCGTGCTTTTGGAAATGGAAAATACAGGCCATGCCACACCCTTTCTATTTTGAATCAACACTTCCAACGATGTGCTACCAGATGCGTGTACGGTAAAAATATCGGCATGAATTAGCGCTGCCACTTCGGCAATAGCATCATCATTTACAGCCAACAAAACCAAATCATTTTCAATTGAAAATTCCTTTGCATCAGCAATAAATTTCGCATTGAATTTTTGCGCAAAGAGGTTTCCCTTCACCTCGTCACGCGCATAAATTTGGTGAATGACATGACCATGTTGCAAAAACATTTTTGCAAATTGATAAGCTACATTTCCCGTACCTGCTATGCTGAATTTCATAATTGGAGATGACGCCCGCAAATTATAGTGATGAGATTATTTATGCACGCTAATAAATAAATAATCTTAAAGTGATATGCTGATATCGTAACTGAAAAGGTACAATAGAGTGATGTGCATAATGAACTGTAACTGCTACGCTAATCGCATTTGCTTTGCTAATTTAAAAATAGTTTTTGGGAATGTTTTGAACTAAGATTTGGTATAAGCTGCAAAAGAATCAGTTAAATAAATCAACACAAAGGCATTGTTTTTAGTGTCTGGGCGGTTCGATGTACCGATTCCACCAACTTCATTATTGTTACTGTGCTACCCTTCTGCCACGCAGAAAGGTAGCATCTGCTTCTCGTGCTGGCTTGCGCCTCCCCTTCTTGGAACAAGAAGCGTAGATTGATTTTTGTTGAATAAACGAATATGAAATTTTCGTGCATTCCGTGTCTCCGGTGCAAACAAAATTGAGTTCGAAGAAATATATATTTCAAATCTCCGTGGTCGAGAAAATACATTTTTTTCTAATCAGTGCCTATCCGTTCAATCCATTCAATCCGTGTTCCCCCAAAAAAAAATCATTAGCAATACTTATGGCATTGATTTTCAATATCAATAATTGATTTGGTACATCGAAGCGCAAAGGCATTATTGATTTTCATTGACAACTTTTGGTTTGCAACATCGAAACGCCAGAGCATTTTGTTTTTTTTTGAAATGGAATTCAAAATTCAATTGCAGATTCTCGTTGCAATCAGTATATAAATTCGCCTCATGCTTTTTCTTTATATATCATTAAGTCTGATTCTTGGAATTGCGATTGGATATCTATACGTTTCGCTACAAACTCAAAAGCAAATCGAAAATCAAATAATTGCGCACCCAATAACAACCCAACTGCGCATCAATACAGAACAACTTAAAACTGAGCTGATAGCAGAACGTGATGGAAAACAACAGTACTCTTCGGCTTTGGCAACGGCAAAAGCAGAGCTGGCTGCAATGACCGATAAACTAAATACACAACTTAAAGATGTGCAAGAATTGAAAGTGCAATTCAAGTTGGAATTTGAGAATCTGGCCAACAAAATTTTTGAGGACAAATCGGAAAAATTTACACAACAAAATCGTGATCAGTTGGATATTGTTCTCAACCCATTCAAAGAAAAACTTCGCGATTTTGAGAACAAAGTTGACAAGGTATATAAAGAAGAAAACAATGAACGCATAAATCTGAAAGCGGAGTTGAAACAACTTTCCGATATGAATAAACAGCTCAGTTCGGATGCGAATAATTTGGCTACTGCATTGAAAGGAAGCAACAAACAACAAGGCAACTGGGGCGAGATGATATTGGAGAAAATACTAGAGCGCAGCGGGCTTCAAAATGGTGTGGAGTTCTTGCGCGAATCCACCGATGAAAATGCCAATGGCGAAAGAATAAGACCAGATGTAGTTATTCATTTACCTGATGGAAAACACATCATTGTGGACTCTAAAGTTTCGCTAATTGGCTATAACAATATGATGGCCTCAGGCACCGATGAGGAACGCATGACATTTCTCAAAACCCATGTTGACAGCATTCGTTCGCACATCAAAATACTGAGCGAGAAAAATTATTCCTCTGCCAAAAACTTGGTCACACCTGATTTTGTTTTGCTCTTCATGCCACTGGAAGCGGCATTCTCCACTGCCATGCAAGATGATTCTGAATTGTACAATTACGCTTGGGACAGAAAAGTAGTACTCGTTTCTCCAACCACTCTGCTAGCCACTTTGCGCACAGTAGCAAGCATTTGGTCGCAAGAAAAACGAACAAGAAATGCCGAAGAAATAGCACAGGAAGCGGGAAAACTCTATGACAAATTTGTTGGATTTGTAGAAGACTTATTAAAGGCAGGCAATAAGTTGAAAGACGCCAAGGAAGCTTACGAAGGTGCTATGAACAAACTGAGTACAGGTTCTGGCAACCTTGTGAATAGAGCAGAAAAAATGAAACAATTGGGAATAAAAGTTTCGAAAGAAATGAATCCGCAATTGGTAGAACGCTCCAACAAAAATGAATTGTTACCATGAGGAAATTACATGAATAAAAATCAAAATACCATTTTGTTCTTTTGCATAGCACTGTTGGTTTTCGGCTTCGCAGCATTCACATCATGTACCAACACAAAGCCCACTCAGACAGGTTCGTATAAAATGCTTTACGATTATCAAAGTTCAAGTTTGCATCCCGAATTTGTACTTTATCATTTTAGCTATGATTCCTCAACAGTATATTTCCGAATCAAATCAAGCGAACTCTTATATACTAGAGCAACAGTTGAATCGCCCTTCTTGGCCATACTGAAAATGAAGACTTTCACCTTCAACGATGCAGGAGATGTAGCGGATACCACCAGCCTGATCATTGTCGATTATGCTAGAGAAAAAGATGGATGGCTGCTGGGAGAATTCAACATCGCACTGTCCAGCAACTCAAAAAATATAGCAGTTGAATGCACCGACATAAAGAAAAATATTACAGTTCAAAATTTCATAAGGTCAGAAAAACTAAATACCCTATCGGCCCAAAATTATTTATATGTGGATGCACACAGCGAAGAACCAATATTTGGTGCAATCGCCAACGAAAATCAAGTGGTGAAAGTGATTTCGAAAAGAAACAGAAACAACAACACCAAATTTTATGTTGGGCAATATTTGGGCGAAATGAAACTACCTCCACCGCCATTTAGCACAACCAATCCGGAGATACCGGATTTTACGAAATCCATCAGCGACATCTTCGAAACCGATAGCACAGGCGATCATTTTTTTCTAGCCAACGAAGGTCTCTATTTCACCACCTTCGATCCGGAAAAAAAATTGGGTGCGTTGCTTATTTCTACCAACGAATACTATCCGGAAATAAAAGCGATAGACCAACTTCCGTTTGCTCTTCGATACATCACCACAAAAGTTGAATACGAAAATATCAGAGACAATTATTATCCAAAAAAGGAAATAGATAATTTTTGGTTGGAATGCGCTGGCAACAAGGATCACGCACGCGAACTGATTCGCATCTATTACAACAGAGTACAAGAAGCCAATTACTTTTTTACCAACTATGCCCAAGGGTGGAGAACGGACAGAGGCATGATTCATATTGTGTTTGGAAACCCATCGCGCATCATAAAACAACAGACGTATGAAACATGGGTGTATGGTGAAGAGGGCGGTGCCACCACGCTCACTTTTGTATTCAAAAAGCACGAGAGTTTGAACGACCAAAATATTTATGTCCTCAACAGGGATCCCGCTTTCAAGCAATATTGGGAAAAGCAAGTGGTGGCTTGGCGAAATGGAAGGATTTACAACGAGTAAATTCTAAAAGAGAAATGACCACAATGGATATTTGTCGATGGTGTAGAATGTCTGAGGACTATAAGTTCAACACATATTTCACAACATCGCATTGCGCTTCAATCACTTTATTATCAAAATGAAACTAACAGAAATAATAGCAAGTCTTGAAAAACTTGCTCCCCCATCGCTACAAGAAAACTACGACAACAGCGGACTGCTAGTAGGACATTCGGACATGGACATTTCATCCGCATTGGTATGCCTTGACAGCACTCCTCAAGTAATAGATGAAGCAATTATCAAAGGCTGCAACCTTGTGATAGCACATCATCCCATCATTTTTTCCGGATTGAAAAAATTGAATGGAAAAAACTATATTGAGCAAGCAGTCATTCAGGCAATAAAAAATGATATAGCTATCTATGCCATTCACACCAATTTGGACAATGTGCACGATGGTGTGAACAGCACGATTTCTAAAAAACTGGGATTGATAAACACTCAAATTTTAGAACCAAAGACCGGCTTGCTGAATAAACTTGTTGTTTTTGTACCCAACGAAAACAGTGACCAAGTGCGCAATGCTATGTTCGAAGTTGGTGCCGGCAGCATTGGCAATTATGACCAATGCAGCTTTAACCAAATAGGCAATGGAACATTTAGACCCAGTGTGGATAGCAATCCATACAAAGGAAAAATAGGTGAGAGGAACTCAGACCAAGAAACGCGGATAGAACTGTTGGTCCCAAATTGGGCATTGAATAAAGTGCTTAGCGCAATGACCAAGGTTCACCCATACGAAGAGGTTGCTTACGACATTTATCCTTTAGCAAACAAAATGGGCACTGTAGGAAGTGGAATGATAGGCATGTTGGAAGAGCCAATGAATACAATAGAATTTTTGAAGAAGGTAAAAATCATAATGAAAGCAGATGTCATTAGGCACACAGCTTTAATTACAAAAGAAATAAGCAGAGTTGCGGTGTGCGGAGGCAGCGGTAGCTTTCTGCTGAAAAGTGCTATTGCGGCAAATGCAGATATATTTATCACCGCTGATTTTAAGTACCATCAATTTTTTGATGCAGATTCTAAAATAATAGTAGCCGATATTGGACACTATGAAAGTGAACAGTTTACTGTCCAACTTATAGTTGATTGGTTGAATGCAAAATTGCCTACTTTCGCCACCCATTTTACAGAGGTAAACACAAACCCTGTAAGTTATATGTAAATAAAAACATGGCAAAGAAACCTGTAAAAGCTAAAGCAGCAAAGAAGATCGCAAAACCCACCAAGGCAACTAAGCCTGTAGTAAAAGCGAAACCTTCCAAGTTGGCAAAAGCATCCAAGCCAGCAAAGTCTGGCGGTTCGGCCAAGAAGGCGAAAGCATCTAAGCCCGCTGCGAAGCCCGCAAAAAAAGTAGTCGTTATCAAAAAGGCGAAGCCAACAAAAGTGGCTAAAACAAAGCAACTTGTTAAGATTTCGAAGCCTATTAAAAAAGCAAAAGCAGTAAAACCTGCGAAGGTGAAAAAAGCTGTTAAGCCAATCAAAGTCTCGAAACCTTCTAAGCCAGCGAAAGCTTCAAAACCAACTAAAAAAGCGAAGGCCATCAAACCTGCGAAGTTGAAAAAAATCGTGAAGGTTGCAAAACCTGTGAAGCCAGCTAAAGCAATAAAAGTTGCGAAGCCCGCTAAGGGATTGAAGGTTGCAAAACAAGCCAAAGCAAAAGTAGAAAAGGTGATTGCTAAACCTGCGGTAAAGCCCGTGGTTATTGCAGCTCCTATCGTTGTTGCCAAGCCACTAGTTGTAGAGAATAAAGTAGAAGCCTTGCGCGCCATTGCACCCACCAAAACAGTGGAGCAGCAAATGCAAGAAAGAGTAAAATTTTCGCCAGTAACTATTGCCAAGGGCACAGGAAAAAAGGAAGAACTCTTTGTGCCCAAATATCAATTGCCAGCACCCGTTGAGACATTTAAACCAATGCGTACAAAGCCAGTAATAATTGACGATACGCACAGCAAACCTGTTGCAAATCCAATATATATAGCACCGGGAATAGATGGCAAAGCAGGATTGAAATTTGCGCCAATGGCCATAGTAGAACGTGCCCCAGAAAAAGATAAGAAACAAATACAGGAAGATTCAGAAGATATGAAAACATCACCCAGACTCGCCTTTAAAGATGGCGATGACAAAAAAGGAGGAATAAGCATCGAAAACAAACTTCGTGCGCTTTATGACATCCAATTGATTGACACACGAATTGACAAAATTCACGCTATGCGTGGAGAGTTGCCATTAGAAGTGGAGGATTTGGAAGCAGAAGTAGAAGGCTTGGAAACACGCATCAAAAACCTAACTTCAGACTTGAAAGGCATTGATACCGAAATTTCTAACAAGAAACTGGGTATAAAAGATTCCGAGAACCTGATAAAAAAATACAAGGAGCAATTGAACAATGTGAAGAATAATCGCGAGTTCGACTCTTTGAATAAGGAAACGGAATTTCAAGATTTGGAAATTCAACTTCACACCAAACGCATAAAAGAATTTACTGCTCAAAGAGTAAGTAAAGATGAAATATTTGGCACTACGGAATTGAAATTAAAAGAACGAAAGACCGATCTAAAGATCAAGAAAAACGAATTGGCTGAGATAATAAAGGAAACTGAAAAGGAAGAGAAAATACTTCGCAAGAAAGGAGATGAAGCCCGTAAGTTGATTGAGGAAAGATTGCTTGGAGCGTATGAGCGCATTCGTTCTGGTGCACCAAATAAAATGGCGGTTGTGCCTATTGAACGTGAGGCTTCTGCTGGTTCATTCATTCAACTGCCACCTCAAAAACAATTGGACGTGGCTGCACGCAAACGTGTGATTGTTGATGAACACAGTGGGCGCATTTTGGTGGATGCCGAATTGGCTCGAGAAGAACAAGAAAAAATGAATGCCTTGCTCAATAAAGAACTTGGTAGATAATAAAGACTTCAAAAAAGAAAAAGTCCCTCCCTTCGCCATGTTTATGGAGAAGGGAGGGACTTTTTCTTTTTCAAATAGTTGATTGACCACAATTGCTGTCAATCAAAGTCTAATACCGTTTATATATCTGTATTAGACCAACCTTGGTAATGCTTGATTAAACTGTGACAGCTATTATAACGGCATTACCGTTGTAAATTTCTAAAATTGCTTGGGCCATTTTATAAAGACAATTAGTATAATATTCAAACCTATTATTCGATAGGAATCATTAACCATGTTTCGAATAATGCAGGATCTTTCACCACATAAGGATCGTTGGCATACACCTCATATCCATCCCATCGAGGTTTCAATCCGTCTTTTTCTATTTGAGCATACAATGGCATCCATGCTTCGCCTGTCTTTTCATAAGGTCCGAAAAGGACGTGCTTCACACATCGGCCCGCAGGTATTTTTCCACTTACAAATCCATCTGCTTTGGTTTCTGCAGTGGTCACCATTCCCATTTCAATATCCATCATTCCAGTTTCATAGTTCACATTGCGACCTATACAAAATGGATGCTCTGTCATGCTGCAATTTTTTCCAGCGGCAGCTCCAATAGCCCCATAAGATTTAGCGAACAAAGAAGAATCAACGGCATCGATCTTTAAACCTGTGTGGTTTTGACCAAGATACCAAGTGTCGTTGACGCTTGTAATTTCGTAGGCCATAGGTGCGGCTTTGGGCTTGGCTTCCACCAATGCTTTCAAATCGGCAAGACCACTTTTAAAAGTTTCTGACATCATTTTTACTCCACCTTTTACCATCACGGCACCGCGTGCCATGAAAGGCAAATCTTTCATCGTCATGCCCCAAGTTACTTTAGTTCCTTCGCCTTCCGGCACAAGAGTAAATTCACCATTGCTGATGTCATCGCCCCAGTCTGCAAACTTCAATTCGGTCTTCATATACTCATTTTGGCGCAGCTCTACAATTGCCTGTGAGCCATCACCCATTATTTTACTTTTCCAAGATTGCATGCTACCAACTGTGCCTGTAACTCCAGTATTGGTATGCACAATGGCTGGATCCATTTTCACCCAAGGACTCCATTTGTTCATCCGATCAAAATCACTGATTTCTTCAAAAACACTTTCTGCAGAGGCATTAACGACCACGGACTCTGAGGTGTTCATGGTTTTTGGCCCCATAGCACACATTACTAAATAGATTGCCGCAATGGCCAGTACGATGTAGAGTAAATACTTTAAAAATTTCATTGTATTAAAAAATTAATTGGTTGGATGGCGAAAGTAGAAATATTTTTTACTTATTATTTCACAGGATACATGAATTGAATTAGGACCTTACTACAACCACAATTGGACAACATAATTATCGCATCTCATTTCTTCAACTTCAGTCGAATTAGAAAAAAAATCCTTTGATCCTACCACATCATTTATGATGTGGATCAAATCTTTATCTCATTACGCAATCAAGCTTTCTTTTGAACGAGATCAACCTGCATCATGCAAAAACGAATTTGTAAACTCAACACAATAGATGTTTTTTTAAACACCAAATTGAACACAAAGCAAATTCAATTATTCATACGCCTTATGGCGAAATACATTCGCGGCCAATTAAAATTTTCAAACACATGCCCAAAGGCGTTTTTCAAATTCCCATTCCTATTAATGATCCCGTGCGCAGCTACGCACCAGGCACTGCTGATAGAGAAAACCTATTGAATACATACAAGACTATGTATGCACAAGCACCCATCGATGTGCCACTATACATAGGCAACGAAGAAGTGCGCACCAACGACAAGCGTGTGATGTCGCCACCGCATGAGCACCAAAAAATATTGGGGCACTACAACTATGGAACCGCTGAACACGTGATGCAGGCAATTGATGCGGCCTTGGCGGCAAAACAACGTTGGGCTGCACTACCATGGGAACAGAGAGCCGCCATTTTCCTGAAAGCTGCCGACTTACTTGCAGGCCCATTTCGGATGAAAATGAATGCTGCCACAATGCTTTCTCAAAGCAAAAATGCTTTTCAAGCAGAGATAGATGCAGCTTGCGAATTTGTAGATTTTCTTCGTTTCAATGTTACCTATATGCAGCAGATATACCGCGACCAGCCAGGCTCACAACCGGGTATTTGGAATCGTTTGGAGTATCGCCCACTAGAGGGATTTGTGTTTGCATTGACTCCGTTCAACTTCACCGCTATCAGTGGCAACCTGCCCGCAAGTGCCGCTATGATGGGCAATGTGGTGGTTTGGAAACCCGCAGACAGTCAAGTGTACAGCGCACAAGTGATAATGGAATTGTTTAAAGCTGCCGGCTTGCCTGATGGTG
>JAYSWI010000392.1:0-1595 GCA_043718125.1 Flavobacteriales bacterium | reverse complement strand
GGCAAGTTATCAAATCTATCCGCAAACTCTTGCGTTTTTTTTATCCTTATACATGAAAACAAAAGTATATAAACATCACAATGGATAAGGGCTTCTATCTTCGAAGGCTCAAAGCATAAGTACAGTGTCAAAAAATCAACCACCACGTAGGAAAATCATCAACGATCCTGTTTACGGATTCATCACTATACGCCATCCTTTTATTCTTGAGTTGATAGATCATCCGTGGTTTCAACGCTTGCGAAGAATAGCCCAGTTGGGTCTTTCGCATTATGTATATCCTGGTGCTTTGCACAACAGGTTTCAACATGCCATTGGAGCATTGCACCTGATGCAAAATGCGATTGATGAAATCCGCCTCAAAGGTCATAACATCACTGTGGAAGAAGAAGTCGCATTGCTTGCGGCTGTTCTTTTGCACGACATAGGGCATGGGCCATTTAGCCACGCCTTGGAATTTTCTTTCGCGCAAGATGTTCATCACGAGAAAATTTCTTCCATCATGATGCACCAACTTAATGTGGAATTGAAAGGAAAGCTTGACCTCGCCATTTCAATTTTTGAAGGTAGTTATTGCAAAAAATTCATGCACCAATTGGTGAGTAGTCAGTTGGATATGGACAGGCTGGATTACTTGGCCCGCGACAGTTTTTTTAGCGGTGTGGTGGAAGGACAAGTAGGTAGCGAGCGCATATTAAAAATGCTCGATGTGGTCAACGATGAACTTGTGGTGGAAGAAAAAGGAATCTACAGTATTGAAAAATTTATTGTAGCCAGAAGGTTTATGTATTGGCAAGTTTATTTGCACAAAACTGTTCTAAGCGCGGAGTTCATGCTGGTAAATGCAATGCGCAGAGCCAAACAATTGGCCACTGGCAGCACACCACTTTTTTGCACTCCATCGCTTCATTATTTTTTGTATAACGAAATCACCATTGAAGATTTCAACAAGGACAGCGCTGCTCTTGCTCACTATGCCGCTTTGGATGATTTTGATGTGGCCACATCCCTCAAAGTATGGCAAAATCATGAAGACAAAGTGCTCTCAAGATTGAGCCAGCAAATAGTCAATCGGGAGTTGTTCAAAATAGAATTGCGCAAGGAACCATTTGAAACAACTTATGTGGAAAAGCATATTGCACGCATTCAACAAGCGATGGGTTGCACAGCGGAAGAAGCGGCCTACTTTGTTATCTCCAACAGTGTGGACAACAGGGCATACAACAGCCTTTCGGACACCATAAAAATTTTGATGAAGGATGGAAGCGTGCGTGATGCCGCAGAGGTGAGTGACCATTTGAATATTGCTGCGCTGAGCAAACCTGTAGAGAAATGGTTTGTGGCATACTCCAAGTGAGAAAAATAAAAAAATGTGTTGAACGCAAAATTGGAGAATTGATATCATCACAATAATCCTATTCCACCACCAACCTTTGCGCACCAATTCTACCCTCCCCAAAACCTACCTCCACCAAATACAAACCCTTGGCAAGTGCGGAAACATCCACTTGCGTTTGCAACACATGGTTATTCATAGTTGAAGTATAAACTGATTTTCCTGTAATGTCTCTGATGGTTACGCTTTCAAATTCCAT
>JAYSWI010000391.1:0-4564 GCA_043718125.1 Flavobacteriales bacterium | reverse complement strand
TCCACCACGAAGTTTTCGTTGCTTATTGTTTTGCCCAAAGCAATAGGCAATTCCATTTCAGCATTCTGAAATTTTTCGGAAGCAATGAGCGATCGCATACTCACAATATCGGGTTTTGAATTGGGTACTTCAATACCAATAGTTCCTTTGCCGGGAATTGGAGCTATGATGCGAATACCCAGTGCAGCAAGGCTCAATGCAATATCATCTTCAAGGCTTTTTATTTTTGAAATGCGCACTCCAGGCGCAGGTACAATTTCATAAAGTGTTACTGTTGGGCCAATGCTTGCCTTGATTTTTGCTATCTCAATTTTATATTGATTAAGGGTTTCTACAATCTTGTTTTTGTTGGCCTCAAGTTCCTCCTTATTTATCTGTGGGCCTTGGCCTCCGTGTGGCTTAAGCAGTTCTATACTTGGCAGCGTGTATCGTGGCAAGTCCATTTTTGGATCGAAAGGGCCAAGCTTTTCTAACGTGCGCTCTATTTCTGATTCGGTCAATTCTTCTTCAATGCCATCTATGTTAATGTCCAAACCACCTTCGCCAATTGTTTCGCTTGCCACCGTGCCAGCTGGAAGCATAGTATCCGCACTAATTTCAAGCGGTACAAATTCTGTTGCTGCAACTAGTACTTCAGGTTCGTTATTGGTTATTATTTCAAAGTCATCTGCTGTATTAGCGTTCGCCTCGCTGCTTGTTTGGACTAATTCAAGTTCAGGATTTATATGTTCATTTTCTCTGTAAGAATTGGTAACTGTTGTCTGATCACCCTCAAAAGCATCTGCAACCACAGCGGCCATTGCTGCATTTTTCTTGTTCGGCCTTTGTTCAACAACTTCGTCCAATTCTTCTTGGCCGGGTGCTATCGCGGCCGCTCTATTTCGCCACCATTCCGAAATGGTTTTACCAAAGGCTTCCACTTTGTGGTTGTAATTAAATACGACAAAAGCACCCAATGCAAAAAGCAAAAGAATAAAAGTGCCAAACCAACCCAAAGTGTATGTGCACCACTCAGTGGCAAAGTGACCATAGCCACCAACTAAGTTTTGATTGCAAGTAATTTCAATGGTTCTGTCAAAACCATCCACCCTATTGTGGAAAAAAAAACCAATAGCAAGTGGAAAAAAAAACATGGCCACAATGGAAAGGCGAATGGTTTTCCAATAGGGCAATAAATCTTTTTTCAACCATATTCGAAACCCCGCCATAAACAAAATCAATGAGATAAACAATGCGCCAAGTCCAAAATATTTGTTCATGAAAAACCAAGCGACATGCGCTCCAATTTTGCCCATCAAATTTTTGTAGGGTTCTTGTTGCGAAAAACCATCAACGCCCGATTCGCTCAACACCAATCTCAAATCGTTTTGGCCTGTGAAGAGATAAGATGCGCACGATAGAAAAACGAAAACGCTGAAAAAAACAAGAAAAATTCCTGCAATTTTTTGAACCCGTTTGTCGCGCAGGAAAGTCATTAGTTTGGACCAACGTCCAGTACCGCTGGAAATTGCTTTTTCCTTCTTTGGCTTTGTGGTTTTTTCCTCCACAGGCGTTGTGGACCAAGGTGGTTCGTCTTGTTCCTTGCTATTGTTTTTGATTGTGTTTTTTGCCACTTTTGTTTCTTATTCTAATTCTCGAAAACGCACTTTTGAGTGTTGTTTTGAGTGCTGTCTATTTCAAATTCGAAAGTAGAAGAGTCACTTGCCATCAACCTTTTTTCTTGGTGCTATTATCAACAAAGTGGTGTGTAGGGTGGGTGAATAAAATGGTGTGATTTGGACATGGGCCAACAGAAAGGCAATAGCGGTTGTTATTGTTCTTCAATATTGCTTGTACAATGTGGCAAGCAACAATGTGGATTATTCGTTTTCTGCTTCTATAATGGTTTCTATTGAGTTCTGAAAAAATCTAATATCGGCACTATATGCGTGGTTCATTATCTGATGCATTACTGCTTAAGTTCGCCCATTCTAATCAATGTCTTTGCTCTCTAAGTTCATCATTGTTTTTTCCATTTTTCTAATCCAACTATGCAACTTCTCACACCCGAAAATTTTAAAGATTATGAACTGATAGACTGTGGCGCATTTGAAAAACTGGAGCGCTTCGGGGAATTTGTTACCATCCGTCCTGAGCCGCAAGCAGTGTGGCCGCGCATACTGCCTGAGAGCGAATGGAAGCGACAAGCACATATTCAATTTGCGCAAAAAACAAGCAATAGCGGTGAATGGAAAAAGCTAAAAAAAATGCCCGACCAATGGCAGATGAAATACACCCTGCCCAACAATGAAGACATCGTTTTTCGCCTTGGACTAACTGCTTTTAAGCACGTAGGCATTTTTCCAGAGCAAGCAGTGAATTGGAACTACATCGTTGACTCTATTGGTAAAATGAAAACACAAAAACCTCGAGTGCTTAATTTGTTTGCATACACAGGTGGTGCCTCGCTTGCAGCGTGTGCCGCAGGTGCCGAAGTCACACACGTTGATTCCATAAAACAAGTCATCACATGGAGCAGCGAAAACATGCAGCTAAGTGGATTGAAGGACATACGTTGGCTTGTGGACGATGCCCTCAAGTTTGTACAACGTGAAGTGCGCAGAGGAAATACTTATCACGGAATTATTGCCGACCCACCGGCATTTGGACACGGTCCAAAAGGTGAAAAGTGGAAGCTGGAAGAAAATATTGCAGAGCTCACAAATTGCATTTTGAAATTGTTAGAACCCACCGAACATTTTTTGATTTTGAATGCTTATAGCCTAGGTCTTTCAGCAATCGTATTGGAAAATTTACTTTTTTCACACGCAAAGGACAGGCTTCAAATTGGCGAATTGTACTTGCAAGCCAAGAGTGGTGTAAAACTTCCTCTAGGCGTGTTTGGCAGATGCTCTAAATGAAAAAAATGTTACATCAATATTAAAATGTTGAACAACGTGCACTTTTTTTGACCTTGAAAGCCCTAATTCAATACGCAAGGCCAAATCGATTTCGCACTTCCACACGGCTAATTTCTCCAAAGAAATGAATATGAAAACAATATTGAAGGTTCATATTTGCGCCCGCTAAAATTTTCTAAACAATACTATACATAACAGCATGGTGAATTGCGCAATAATCGGATACGGATACTGGGGTCCCAATCTTGTCAGAAATTTTTCCAGTATTACAGATGTATCAGTACACACCGTAGCTGACCTCCGTCCTGAA
Organism: Flavobacteriales bacterium; assembly: GCA_043718125.1. Classification (GTDB taxonomy): domain Bacteria; phylum Bacteroidota; class Bacteroidia; order Flavobacteriales_D; family Sanyastnellaceae; genus JANNVZ01. The sequence continues at coordinate 1,354 of JAYSWI010000391.1, read as the reverse complement.
AGGCTTGCCGTAGTCTCGAAGGCTTATCCTTCGGTCAATACTACTGCTGATATTGATTCAGTTTTTAGCAATCCGGACATTGATGCCGTCATTATTGCCACACCAGTATTCACACATTTTCCGTTGGCAAAAAAAGCTTTGGAAGCGGGCAAACACGTGCTGCTCGAAAAACCAATGACCGATACCGTGGCACATGCCAATGCACTTATCGAACTTTCAATAAAACAGAACAAAGTGCTGATGGTGGATCACACCTTTCTATACACTAGTGCTGTGCAAAAAATAAAACAACTCATTGATAGTGGTGAGATCGGTAAGGTAAAATATTTTGACAGCACAAGAATCAACTTGGGATTGATACAGCAAGATGTAAACGTGCTTTGGGATTTGGCACCACACGACATTTCGATACTCGATTATTTAATTCCTACAAAGCCCTACAGCGTGCAGGCTACAGGCGTAAGTCACATCCATAATGGCATGGAAAACATTGCATACCTCACCGTCAATTATGAACAAGATTTCATTGCGCATTTTCATTGCTCGTGGTCATCACCGGTGAAAATCAGGATGATGCTTTTCGGTGGCGACAAAAAAATGATAGTGTTTAATGACATGGAACCTACCGAGAAAATACGCATCTATGACACTGCACATAGTGTAACAAACGATGAAGAAAAAATGAGAGTTTTGGTGGACTATCGTATTGGTGATGTATTCATTCCCAAACTAGGAAGTGCCGAAGCATTGGGCGGTATGGCAAAAGATTTCATCAGTGCAATTGTAAATGGAACAACACCAATAGCCTCCTATCAAAGTGGTTTGAGCACCATCAAAATTCTCGAAGCTGCACAAATTTCAATCAAAGAAAAAGGAAGAGAAGTGGTCATTTAATTGTTCAATTTGAGAATTTGAGAATTTGAAAATTTGCTCTGAAGAAGTCATTATTTGGAAAATTTGAGGATGTAAATAACTTGAACCATTCTGAACTAAAAGAACAGGAAGCACAAAATACCAAATACGCCATATTCAATACTTAATACTCAATATCTCTTAAACAAAAACATGGAAACAATCACCGTCAACAACGACAAACAAAGCCTGAACAATGTGCAGGTTGGAAAGGATGTAAAGATTTTCAATTTCGTAAATGCATATAACTGTAGCATTGATGATGGCAGCAAAGTGGGCGCATTTGTAGAGATACAAAAGGGTGCTAGCATTGGCAAGAATTGTAAAATCAGTAGCCACACTTTTATATGCGAAGGGGTGTATATTGAAGACAATGTTTTCGTTGGGCACAACGTCACCTTTATCAATGATCGCTTTCCAAGAGCTACCAATGCAGACGGCA
>JAYSWI010000040.1:0-2800 GCA_043718125.1 Flavobacteriales bacterium | reverse complement strand
GTGCTTCAAAATGATGAGTGTTTATATGGATGCTCACAGTTCAAAACCGAAGGCCAATTTTCTAAATTATGCGAGTTACTTGCTCTTCACACCAACGCTGTTGATTGGCCCACTAGACCGCTTGCCAAGATTTGAAAAAGATTTGAAACGGGGCTATTCAGGTATGAATGCAAGGGTATTTCAGTCGGGTTGGGAAAGTGTGATGCTTGGTTTGTTGTACAAATTTGTTGTAGCAGAATGTGTCAATCGTTATTGTCTTTTACCGCTTGAAGCAGAGCATGGCTTTTGGGTATTGCTGGCAAACATTTATTGTTATCTCCTCTATCTCTTTTTTGATTTTGCAGGGTATTCTCATTTGGCTATTGGCTTGGGTAAAATGCTTGGAATAGACGTGCCGATAAATTTCAATAAACCATTTCTGGCGCGCAATCCGCAAGACCTCTGGTTGCGCTGGCACAAGTCGTTGGGCGACTGGTTGAAGGATTATTTCTTTATGCCACTTTACAAATTTTTAAGTGAGAGAAAAGTGCTTAAACCATTTCCTCTATGGCGACAAAACATGGCATTGTTCTGTACCTTTCTTCTGATGGGTGGTTGGAATGGATTTGAGCCACATTACATATTGAGCGGTGCATTGTTTGGTGTTTATTCCGTGGTGCACAACACCTATATTCATTTTTGTAAGAAGACAAAAAGAGATGTTGTCTTTGGAAGTTTGAATGAGCCCAGCGTGAAATACATTTCCATCTTCATTATGATAAACCTTGTGGCCATTGCCATCTACATTTTCAGTGGGCGCAGTTGGTCCTTTTGAAATAAAAAATGAGATTTGATTACCAAAATAACGAGTGGATCGAAATAGAAAATGACCTGCACAAGTTGGCGGTAGCTGGCAGTGATGGTGATCTCACGTGGGCGCAGTTCTTTGCATTGGTTGAGGTTATTGAAAAGCAATTGTCATCCAATTCCATTCCAGCGGGGCATCCTGTTATTATTTATGGACATAAAGAGAAGTTGTTTCCGGCTGCAATTGCGGCTTGTATGCGTTTAAAAATTCCCTACGTGCCAGTGGACATCATTTATCCGCTTGAGCGAATTGCGCGTGTAAAGGAGCTTACTTCAAGTGAGTGTATTATTTATTGTAGCGATAAAAAAGTTGATTTAGGATTTAGAGTTGAAATTGATTGCCAACTTAACAGCACAAACAAATCGAAAACTCCATTTAAGATTATTAAGGATTTCGATATCAATGATCCAATCAGATATATCATCTTTACATCAGGCAGCACAGGCGAACCTAAGGGTGTGCAAATAACCAACAATGCTGTTTGCAGTTTCATCTCATGGATTGATGATGTCTTCAATGTTTCAAAAGATGATGTGCTTATCAATCAGGCTCCATTCAGTTTCGACCTTTCTGTTTATGAATTAACTTTCTTCTTGCATTATGGTGCCACCTTGATATTGAATGATAATGCTACTTGCAAAAACGCTTCTTTATTTCTTGCCAGAATAAATAAATACAGAGGCACTTTGTGGGTCAGCACACCTTCATTTGCATACATCTATATCCGTGAGCAAGCATTCAATGAAGTGGCGATGTCCACATTAAACTATTTTTTATTCTGTGGTGAAACGCTTCCTTCAACTACTGCAAAAAAACTTTACCAATTGTTTCCAAATAGCAAAGTGATAAACACTTATGGCCCTACCGAAGCGACTGTTGCGACAACCTACGTTGTTCTTGACAATAGTATGATTGAGAAATACGGCAGCCTTCCGGTAGGCATTGTAAAATCAGATTCGAAAATCGTTCTTGAAAATTCAGACGTAAATGGTGTTGGAGAAATGATAGTAATAGGAGACAATGTTTCCATCGGATACATAGGAAGAGATGATCTGAACAAAGAGCGTTTTCTTTTGATTGACGGAAAGCGAGCGTATAGAACGGGCGATCAAGGATACTTTCAGGACGGCATGTTGTTCTATCTGGGAAGAAATGATGATCAAATAAAACTCAACGGATATCGTATTGAGTTGGATGAAATAGCGGAAGTACTAAAGTGCGCAGAAGGAGTTGGCAATGCGGCCACCATAGTATTAAAAGTGAACAATGTCCCAAGAAAAATTGTGGCATTTGTAACATCCAAAGTCGGCTTTGAAGTGAACCTGTCTGAGGTAAAAAAAATGGCTTCACAAAAATTGCCTGTTTATATGATGCCTGATGAAATTGTGGTAATAGATAAGTTGCCCTTGAATGACAATTCCAAAACAGACAAGAAGCAACTGGAAGCGATTTATCTAGGAAAGAAAGGTTGAAACTTCATCACGCATTTGTTTCAAAAATAGCATCACCCAAAAGCAGAAGAAAACAATTCCTGCTTGCACTTCAAGGAACGATTCGAAAAGAAAATTCATTGCACAGAGCAACAAAAAATTCATAATCAAAATGTCCTTTTGCTTGATCGCATATATGAATAATGCGAGCAGACAAGCCATCAACAAAAGCACTCCGGGCCAGCCATGTTCAGCACCCGCTTGTAGAAATTGATTGTGGGCATTAAATTTTTTCTCCGCTGCATAGCCTTCCCCAACGGCCTCATATTTTTTTATCAACTCGGATTCTGTGTCGCCTGTGCCAACACCAAATGGATGCTGTTTCAACAATTCCCAAGATGCGCTGTAGGTTACAAATCGCAACGCTGTACTGGAATGTGCCTCCTGTTTTTCAGGCGATGAGTTGTTGGGTATGGTTTGCTGTGCCGCTTGTGTTTTGGCATCATTCACTGCTGCTACGATT
>JAYSWI010000390.1:0-4603 GCA_043718125.1 Flavobacteriales bacterium | reverse complement strand
CATTTTTTTTATTATTTGGTAGCGCTGATGCACAACGATTCTATATTCAATTGTTGGTCATAAAGCGAAATAGGTGGTTCATCTGCACGCACAGATTTTGATATTGTAAAACCATTGTCTATCAAAACTTCTTGCCATTCCATTTCGGAGTACATGCAAAAACCAAATTGAGTGAAGGGCAATTTTTCCATGCTTTCCTTTGGGCGCATGCCTGTGCAAAATGTTCCACCAGGTTTCAGTAGCCGTTTTATTTCAGCCAAATGCTCTTCGGGTTTTTCCCAGAAATAAATGACGTTGATACAAAACACAAAATCAAAACTCGCATCTGCAAAAGGCATCTTGTTGCTTTCACCTTCTTGAATATTCAGTCGTCCGGCATCTATCAAATAACGATTTTCTTTCCTCGCAATAGCTACCATTTGAGAAGAAAAATCAAGACCAGATACATGAATATTTTTTGCCTTTTCAAAAAATTCAGGAAAAAATTTGCCATTGCCAAAACCAATTTCTACAACTTGAAAGCCATCCTTCCAATTGTTGTTCATCAATACCAAATCGTACAAAAAGCGATTGGTTTCATTCATCTTCTTGCCCACTTTTTTACCCAGCAAACCGCTTGGCTTATGCAATTGAGCCGCGAGCAATTGAGGTGGTGGAGCAAATTTTTTCTTCGCAAAAAAAGAACTTAGAAAGGATATTACCATGATATAAAAGCCTTGATATGCTTGGCGAAAATAGGCGTTTCATTCCCGATTACAAACGGCTGCAAACGAAAGCTCATGGAAGCAATCGGATAAACTCCGTATCGGTTTTGGGAGATTGTGAAATGTTTGCTGTGTCAAAAAAAAACGACACAAAATCTTCAATAAAAATTTCAACATTTAAAAACAAGTATCATGAACAATTTAAAAAACAGTGTACGCCTTATTGGCAATGTAGGAGCAAATCCTGAAATGAAATCATTTGACCCTTCAACAAACTTAGGGCAAGAAAGAGGGGCAACTAAAATGGCGCGCTTCTCTATCGCTACAAATGAACACTACACCGACAAAAAAGGTGAGAAACAAACCAACACCGAGTGGCACAACATTGTAGCATGGGGAAAAACTGCAGAGCTAGCAGAACAACTTCTTCAGAAGGGTAGTGAAGTGGCCATCGAAGGAAAACTGACCACCCGCTCTTGGGAAAAAGATGGCGAGAAGAAATACATGACCGAAGTGGTGGTGAATGAACTTCTTGTATTGAGCAAGAAGAATTGAATGCAATGAGTAGTCATAAAACCTTCCGTGTGATAAAACTACGCGGAAGGTTTTTCATGTTGAAAAAACTTGTATGCAAAACCGAACTTGATGAAGTTTTAGCATGATCCGATTAACGGCCAACCTCGTATTGCAATTGGTATAATGTCTCACGCAGAAATCGCAGAAACCCTCAGAAATTTTTTCATTCGAAAAATTTGTTTAGAGAAACTCAATTGGGAACTTTTCAATCATCTCATGCAAGCTGATGCAGATTTATTTAAGTTCTGTTCGAAAAATATTCATTATGTTTCCGTTCGAGTATATGCTTCAATTCTCTAATGTTGGCGCTGCATCCCGTTACTCGGTTAATTTAATTTTTGTAAGACAAAAAATTTCGGATTCATCCATCCAATCCGTTGAAGCTCGTCACGCTATTTCCGTGTTCCAAATAAAAAATCAGCATCCCCCATCAATCCAATGTTATGATTGTCCGCTATTGCCCCCAAGAAATTGGCCGCTTCTCGGCTTCACCCTGGGTGCTGCGCAGGTGGTGCATGACTTGCTGTAAGAATAAATTTTCGAATTAAAAAAAATGATTCGAGTCTGCTCAGAATATCCAACATCGTGATTATTCTCGCCTTGAATTTGAACAAATTGAACGCACTCTTGACGCTACAAGCAGACATTAATTGAACATGAAGAAAATAAATATCATCTATTGGACATCGACCATCGTGTTTGCGATACTGATGATCCTTTCTGCCTTTCCGAGTATTATGTTAAGCAAAGATTCCGTGCAGTTCATGAATGGCCTGCTGCATTATCCCGATTATTTCACTCAGTTTCTTGGCGTTGCAAAAACGGTTGGCGGCATTGCTATTTTGATTCCGGGAAAAAGAATATTTAAGGAATGGGCTTATGCAGGACTTGCATTCGACCTTATTGGGGCGGCCTATTCAATAGTTATTTGTACCGGTTTCAATTCCGGTGTGCTCATGCTGTTTGGATGGATTCTGCCAGGAGTAATCTCTTACATTTATTATCAAAAAAAATATGCCGTGTAGATGATTCATGTTTCAGATCATCACGAATTATTTATTCAAACTCAACACCAATCTCAACATCTAATATTCAATACTAATCATGGCAATCGTAGGCACTTACCTCAACTTCCCCCGCAACACGGAAGGGGCTTTCAACTTTTACAAAACGGTTTTTCAGAAAGAATTCTCAGCACCCATCATGCGCTTTGGAGACAATCCACCGCAAGAGGGACAACCACCCATTGCAGAAGAAGACAAAAATCTGGTGATGCACGTATCGCTGGAAATAATGGGAGGCCATTTTCTGATGGGTACCGATGCGCCAGAAAGTATGGGTTTCAAAGTAGTAATGGGTAACAACACCTATATCTGCCTTACACCTGATACACGCGCGGAGTGCGACAGAATTTTTGCTGCGTTGTCAGAAGGCGGAACTATAGTAATGCCTCTGCAAGACCAGTTCTGGGGCGATTATTACGGCATTCTTGCTGACAAATATGGCATCCAGTGGATGTTCAACTTCAATGAGAAGTATTTGGAGCAATAAGTATTATCAGTAAAAACGGAAAAGTGCCCAAGGGCGCTTTTCCGTTTTTGCAGTATCACATCTTTGTGCTTGGCGAAGAATGCAATTACAAAGATGACATCACAAGCTCAAGAAAAATGACCGTTGAACAATTTCGCGAACTCTGCCTCACCCTGCCCGATGCTAAAGAGCAAATGCACTTCGACAAACCATCCTATAGGTGGAAGGGAAAAATATTTGCAACACTACATCTGGATACAAAACGAGTCGTGCTCAAATTCAATGCAGAACAACAGATAAAATTTGGGGAACGCGATAGCAAAACATTTTATGCCGTGCAAGGTGGTTGGGGCAAGCAAGGCTACACTTATGTAGAATTTCAAAGGGTCAAGAAGAAGGACATTGAAGAAGCGGTGAAGATTTCTTTTGCGAATGTTTCAGCCAAAAAACCAGCGAAAAAGAAATGAAGATTGAAACGCATAACGGTCAACCAACCTTCTATCCTAAGAATAGAAAGGCATGGCGTGAGTGGCTGATGAATAACCATCAAACGGAGAAAAGCATTTGGCTGATTCTTTTCAATAAGAGCAGCAGTGCACCATCCATCACCTGGGCTGAAGCAGTGGAAGAAGCATTGTGCTTTGGTTGGATTGACAGTGTGGTGAACAAACGCGATGCAGAAAGTCGCTATCAATTTTTCTCGCAACGAAAACCAAAAAGCAATTGGAGCGCAATCAACAAAGCCACAATGGAAAGGTTAACTTCAGCAGGATTGATGACTGAAGCCGGGCAAAGAATGATTGACCTTGCTAAAGAAACAGGAACATGGAATGCACTGAATGATGTTGACGCGCTCATCATTCCTGAAGACCTGATGAAAGCTTTTCAAAAAAGCAAAACAGCACATAAGAATTTTGATGCCTTTCCTAAGTCTGCTAAGAAAATTATCCTTCATTGGATACTAAGTGCCAAACGTGAGGAGACACGCAATACCAGAATTGAAGAAACTGTGCGCCTTGCGAATGACAATGTGAGGGCGAATCAATATGTGAAGAAGTAGATAGGGTCTGCTGAAAAAGTAAAACCCAAATTGGCCAGCATAGTTGATTGCCCGCAATTTTTTTTTGACACCCGCAGAGGCGCGATTAATCGTGTCTCTATCAACACCACCGCGAACAACACCATTATCGCGAATACCATCAATATCACCACCACCAATACCACCACCATCGTTGCCACCAATACCACCACCAAACACGATAACCTCAACAACCACGTTCCACAACGAATTACCAAAACCACCAAAATCAATTGGTGATTTTGCGGATAATAAGAACCCGATGTTGAAGGAGAATTTATCGCGCATAATGAGATGATATAAAGGACGAACCACATTTGAATGTAGAAAGATTCATGCAGATTTTGGTTGGCAATCCTGTTTCCACGATCATATAATTCGCAATCAGGATTCGTATCAAACAATAAAAAATTACATAAGAACGAATCCGAAAAATTGGGATAACGATAAATTCAAAAATTAAACAGGTAGAATACATCTATGTTGAAAAACCACTTTGTCATGTGGCGTACGTTGTTCTGTTGCTGGGTTCTAATACCATTTGAAATTATGAATTAGTCCGATCTGCTTTACACCTCAATTGCGTTCTCTCTACCTCATCTGCCTTGGGCATCTTCTCACATCATCCGGCCTTCTGACTTTTACCAGAAGGTCACCTTCTGCTGTGGGAGAAGGAAAGCGGCATACCTTATTTGGGAGAAGAGAAGCGGCAAAT
>JAYSWI010000389.1:0-4627 GCA_043718125.1 Flavobacteriales bacterium | reverse complement strand
CATTGTTCTCATCTTTTTCGTAAAAAGCAAGTTTGCTTCCTGATGGATTCCAGAAAGTGCCTTTTGTAATTCCGTATTCATTGCGCGACACGCTTTGTCCACTCACCACACCAGCATCATTGCCAGTAACGCTTATTGTTTTTCCATCTACTATGGCGTATAAGTTGTTGGCCGTTGTAAAAGCCAAGCCTTTGCTTGCAACATGATAGTCATTGTTCTCAGCCGTGGCGTTGTAGGTGCAAACTATTTTCGCACTGCGCGATTTCAAATCCACATCATAAAACTGCATGGCATCTTCAAACCAAAACGAAGCACTGTTGATCCAATGCACTTGTGGCAAAGCTTTCATTGCCGCGCCACCTTTCCAAGCATTTAATTCATCTAGGGTGAACAATTTTGACTCGCCACCCTTGCCTTTCACTTTGCCCAACATGCCTGCATTTTCTTTTACAAAAAAGTAAGAGTCGCTGCCAGCTATCCAACCTATTTGTTCTAAGGTGGTAGGTGCAAATTGGCGGGCACCAATGATGGACTCTTCCAAAGTAATAGCTGTTTGTGCAAAAACAGAAGCGGACAAACAAGTGCCTAAAACAATGGCGCATAAACGAGGATTCATATTCATATTTTAAATTGAGGTGGGCGAATGTATTGTGGCAACAATAGATATTTCCAAAATGCAAGTTGATAAGCGACTTTTGCTGCATGAAAAAAGTTTTCTTGGCAATTGCCACCATCATCATTTTGCATTCATGCAAAGAGAAAGATCAACTCGATGTGTTGGCTCCTGTGCTCACACATTTGGTGGTGAATGGTGACCAAAGCGCACAACATATTCTGACAGCACCTTTGACCCTTACCCTAGATTTTACCTGCACCGACAACACAGAATTGAATCAACTAAAAGTGGATATAGTACCGGTAGATTTTCAAAATGTCAGCTCCACTTATGGCCTCAATACTGGTGATTGGAGTTACAGCGAAATTTTGAATCTGGATGGCATATCGGCTACAAGAACGTTGAGCATATCTTTTCCTGATAGCACAGCAGGCAATTGGGAAATAAAAGCACAGTTGACCGATGTGGAGGGCAATATATCAATGGCCGATGTGGTACGATTAAATATGCAAAACCCAAATCTGCCCGAAATCATAGCTGTTACCACACCTTCGCTGTTGGATGGCGCAGTAACGATGAACTCCGGTACCAACCTGATAGTGTCGGCAAATGTGCAAGATGCGGATAGCTTAAATTTTGTGGAAGCACGCATCGAAACCTTGAATGGGATTGTACTTGGAAGCCCTATCAATGTGCCTGTCAGCTCCACTGGCATTGCCTTCGAAGCCACGTTCAACAATATGTCAACAGGGCATTACATGATGGTGGTGGAAGGCAAAGACAAGTTTGGATACCGCAGGCTTTTAGGTATTCATGTGAATGTGGAATAATTGTATGGATGTAGTATCAAGTGATACGGCAATGCCCAATTTAAAATCCCAATTATTACTTAGGTGGCTTAACATAACAATCTGCGGATTCGAAAAATTCACAAAATTGCTCTTGGAGTTTTATAGAAAAGTCGTTCATCTAAAAAAGAAAACTTGATAATAAAAAATATGCGTTTGTTTGTTTTGATGACCACCTTGATTGTTGCTGGCATGTCGTGCAAAAAAGAAGATGCAGACAAGCCCGTTATTGTATCGGTATATACCAACGGCTTAGTGGACGAACATCTGCATGGTACATCGGACTTCAATAATGTTTTCGAAATAAGTGTGGCTGACAATGAGGCCCTATCGCAAGTAATGTTGCAAATGATAACACCACCTGGTTTTCACTCGCATGATGAAGTTGCGGATGAATTAAGCATTTCAGAACGCACTTTTCAATCGCCAAACCTTGGCCAATGGGACGCTACTGTCATCCATAATATTTCTGGAGCAGCGATCACAAATCGTATTTCAGTGCAAGCACCACCCACAGTAAGTGGCGGCTGGTTAGCACGTGTAAGTGTCTTGGACCAAGGCGGAAACATAACGCAAAAGGACTACACCTTACATGTCTATAACACAGATAGGCCAATGATTCTGCCGGACTCCACCTTGCCTATTTCAAATAGGGAGGGTATTGTAGAATTGGCATCAAATGAAAGCCTGGCACTATATGGCTACATCGTGGACTTCGATACTTTGCAACAGGTGCAAGCAGTGCTGTTGGATGCCAGCTTGGACACCGTCCAAAACCAACTTTACGCTTCTATCAACAATTGGACGTATTCAATGCAAAATATTTTACTCGATCCAATTGCAGAAGCAGGAAGCTATTATTTGCACCTAAGAGCATTGGACAGATTAGGATGGGACAATTGGCGCAGAATACGAATAGAAGTGAGTGAGTAAAAAATTGGAAATTAAAAGAAATGAAAACAACAACATTCAAACAAGAAGTGACGGTGAACGCCCACCCAGTGCGGGTTTATGACCTACTGATGGATTCAAAAAAACACTCCGAACTTACTGGCAGCGAAGCAGTGATATCAAAAACAGTGGGTGGCAAATTCAGTGTATATGATGGCTATGCGCAGGGTGTAAATGTGGAGCTGATACCAGCCAAAAGAATTGTGCAAACATGGCGCGCACAAGAAGTCCAATGGCCAAAGGATCACTTTTCAGAAGTCACCTTCGAGTTGCTGCCAGCACCCGGTGGCAATTGCAAAATCTGTTTCGTGCACCGCTATGTGCCCGCAGAGATAGCCGACAATTTCAAACAAGGTTGGAAAGACCATTATTGGAAACCAATGAAGAAATTGTTTAAGTAAAATTGATTGCTCCAAGAGCAGAATTTTGGAATAAAATTCAAGGTGGACTTCAAAGAGCTAACATTCCACAACTGCCATTACAAGCTTGCAAAATTTTCCAACTACTATCTCGTTACCCCAAGCCCTTAAATCTATTTTGGCCGCCTATGATTTTTCGTCTTTTCTTCACTTGTGCATTTCTTCTTCCCTTTTCTATTTTGGCTCAAACAGCTACCATCAAAGGCGTTGTGAGCACTCCCGCAGGCGATGCCGCTGCAAGTGTCATCATTAAACAAAAAGACAATACAGCCAATGGCACCATTACCGATGAGGCCGGAAAATTCTCTATAGCTATTCCCGCAGGACGGCAAGTGCAGTTGACTTTGGAAAGTTTTGGCGCACTCGTTTCAATCGAAACCTTTCTGTTGGCAGCAGATGAAATACGCACTGTTGCCATCACTTATGACAATGCCACCACCACGGGCGAGGCCACCTTCATAGGCCATGGCGAGGGTGGAATGAAAACACTTCAATCCAAATTCAATACGCAATTGCCAGCGTTGGATCAAGACATTACAAGACTGCTGATACAAATGCCGGTGAACTTCGCATCGGAGCTAAGCAGCAGCTACAGCGTGCGCGGAGGTAGCTTTGACGAGAATCTGATCTATGTGAACGGCATTCAAGTCTATCGCCCTTTTTTGGTGCGTGCTGGCGAGCAAGAAGGATTGAGTTTCCCCAATGTGGACATGGTGAGCAACATTAAGTTCAGTGCCGGTGGTTTTCAAGCCAAGTATGGCGACAAGATGAGCAGCGTGTTGGACATCAACTACAGGCGGCCAGAAAAAAGCGGTGGCTCAATGATGATGGGGCTGCTGGGCGCATCGCTACAGATGGAAGGCATTACTAAGAACAAAAAATTTACGCACAACACAGGTCTGCGCTACAAAGATTTGTCCTACATACTTGGTTCATTGGACGTAAAAGGCGACTACAAACCGCGCTATTATGATGTGCAGAGTTATCTCACCTACAGGCCAAAACCCTTTGGTGCTTGGGAGCATAGTTTTCTTGGCAATTTTTCAAACAACAGATACAACTTCATACCCACCACTCGCCAAACCGATGTGGGCAACATCAACGAAGCACTGCGCCTTACGGTCTATTTCGAGGGCCAAGAAATAACCAAATTTCAAACTTTCTTCGGTGCGTTAAGCAGCAAGTATCAGCCAGATGACAATACCCAACTGCAATTTACATTTTCCGGATTTAATACTTATGAAACCGAATACTTCGACATACTAGGAGCCTACAAGCTAGACGAGTTGGAGCGCGACTTGGGTAGCGACAACTTTGGCGAAGTGCTTAAGAACAGAGGCGTTGGTGCCTTTTTAAACCACGCCCGCAATCAACTTGACGCCAATGTTTTTCAGTTTTCGCACAAAGGATTTACGCAGATTAAAAACAAAACAAAAACCGAAGTGCGGGGCAACGCAATAGTGGAAGTGCGCACGGTAAAAAACTACATTAGCTGGGGAGTGGATGCCACATACGAAACCATACACGACAAGCTAAAGGAATGGACACTGATAGACAGCGCGGGCTATGCCTCCACTAGGCCACCTGACTCGTTGGGCTATACCAATCCACTGGTTCAGCCCAACCAATTCATTCCTATACGCGATAAAATACGGGCGGTAAATGAGGTGACCTCGCAACGCGTAATGGCATTCTTGCAAGATGAGCACAAATGGAAATACGAAGACGGGTCATCACTAACGCTAAATGTTGGTATGCGTGGCAACTACTGGTCGTTCAACCAACAACTGGTG
>JAYSWI010000388.1:0-1621 GCA_043718125.1 Flavobacteriales bacterium | reverse complement strand
GTGTTCCTGGCTTTAAATCTATTGGATAGGTAATGTCAATTACGCTTTGCACTGCTCCGGCAAGTGGCGAAAACACCACGCGATTTCCAACTGGTGCGGTGGGCTGTTTGTAATTTCTTTCGGCAACTTTTGCGTCCTTCCAAGTTCCAAAATATTTGTCGGCTTGCGCTTTTGCATCAGCAAATGTGATGTCGCCAACCACCACCAAATATGCAGCACTTGGTTTAAAATTTTTGTCGTAATAATTTGTCAAATCATCGCGTGTGATATTGTTCACAGTTGTTTCAGTTACTATTTCTCCATAAGGATGTTCTGCTCCATAATTGGCTATGCTGATTATGTTATCTGATATAGAACCCGGATCAGTTTTGCCACTTGCCAACGATGAGAGCGTTTGCTTTTTTGTTTTTTCCAATTCTTCTTCCGGGTAGGATGGGTGCAACAAAACATCACTCATTATTTCCAAAAACTTATCGCTGTGTTTTTTCAAACAATTGCCCGCTACTCCATTGCTGCTGGTGCTCAATGAAGCTCCTATGTAATCCACAGATTCATCTATCTGGGCTTTGGATTTGGTGGTGGTGCCGGTGCCCATTAAATCACCTGCCATGCCTACATAGCCGCTTTTGCTGCCTTCTTGTATGGGGTCAAGATCGAGTGTGATGTTATAGCTTACTTTGGGTAATTTGTGGTTCTCAACCACAATTAGTTTTAAGCCATTGGCCAATTGAACTTGTTGTGCTTGTCCAATTTGGATGATGGGTGCCGGCCCTGCTGCTGGCACTTTGCTGCGGTCCACTTTGGGGCTGCATGAGGCTATAAGTGTTGCTATCGCTATCGTTGAAAGTATATGTTTCATTTCTTAGTATTCTATTGTGATGTATGAATTGATAATGGTGCATAGCAGTTGAGAAAACAAGTCCTCAGCCAACTGCCAACTTATTTACTGATTACTCAAATTGGGGTCGTTCAAAAAATAGAGTACCACCCTATTTTCTTTGGTGTAATATTTTTTGGCCGCATTCATAATATCCTCTTTCGTTACGGCCATGTATTTCTGTATTTCGGTATTGATAAGGTTGGCATCGCCAAAATACATGTGGTAGTTAGCCAAACTTTCTGCTATACCTGCCATGCTGCTATTGCGCGATATAAAATCATTCTCTACTTGATTGCGCAGTTTTTCGAATTCTGTGTTGGTTATTAATTCGACCTTTGCTTTATCAAATTCGGCATTCATGGCATCTTCCAGTTGCTGTGGTTCCACCCCCATGTTGGCCAAGCTGTATGCGAGTGTTAGGCCGGGGTGTTCCGTGTTGTAAGTAAATGCTGCTGCAAAAAGTGCAATTTCTTGTTCGTCCACCAATGATTTGTTCAGCCTAGAACTTTGCCCTTGCGACAATAGTTGATTCAGCATGTCCACTGCATAAAAATCGCCTGTGCCTTGGGCAGGAATGTGATATGCTTCCACCACCATTGGCAATTGGTCTTTCACACCTATTGTTTTACGCACCTCACCTTTGTTCAAAGGTTCCACTTGAGTAGGGCGCGGTATTGCCGTAACACCTTTTGGAATGGTGCTGAAATATTTTTCGATAAGTTGTTTGGCATTGTCAATAGT